>JBIODO010000443.1:0-3419 GCA_044445225.1 Burkholderiales bacterium | reverse complement strand
GCGCCGAAGAGATACGGCCCGCCGTAGCGCGCAAGGCAGTCGCGCCAGATGGTGAAGATGCGCTCGATGTCGGGCTGCGCGCCGGCCCAGATCTTGAAGCTCTTGTGGCGCACCTTTAGGTTCATCGGCAGCGCCGAGCGCAGGTTGGCGAAGCCCGAGTTCATCTCGCCGCAGATCGAGCGGCAGTGGGCGCGCGCGGCGCGCTCGGCGGGCAGCAGGCCGGCGGCGGGAAACGCCTCGTCGAGGTAGTAGGCGATGGCCATCACGTTCCACGACTTGGTGCCCTCGTGCGTCAGGCACGGCACCAGGATCGACGGCGCCAGCAGCAGCAGCTCGCGCCGCGCGTCGACGTCGTCGGGGCTGACCATCACCTCGTCGAACTCCAGGCCAGCGAAGCGCGCCAGCAGCCAGCCGCGCAGCGACCACGACGAGTAGTTCTTGCTCGACAGCGTGAGCGAGGCGCGCGCGGTGGCGGGCGCGGGCCGCGGGCGCTGCGGCGCCTTGCTGCGAACGGGCTTGGCGGTGGTGGCTGCGACCATGGCGCTGTCTCCTGGGCTTGCCGCTGCTCAAGCGGGTCTGGTCAATCGATTCGAGCAAGGCCTGTGCCACGGCGCCAGGCCGCCGCGCCTTGGCGCGCAAGTTGCGTGTGAGCAGGCATGCCCACGCCCAGCGCCATGCTGTACACCGCCTTCGAGCAACAGGCGCAGGCTTTGTGGCCGCTGCGCCAATGGGCGCGCGCCGCGGCCCCGGTGCTCGCCAACGGCAGCTTCGGCCCGCATCGGCCGCAACGCCACCTGGCCGCCGCGCTCGAGGTGATGCGGCTGGCCGAGATCACGCACCGGCGCCCGCCCTGGGGCATCACGCAGGCGGCGGGCCACGAGGTCGTGGAAGAGACCGTGGCCGCGACGCCGTTTGCCACCCTCACCCGCTTTGCCAAGGTCGGCGCACCGCCGCAGGCGCGCGTGCTGGTGGTGGCGCCGATGTCGGGCCATTTCGCCACGCTGCTGCGCGACACCGTGCGCACGATGCTCACCGACCACGACGTCTACGTGACCGACTGGCACAGCGCGCGCGACGTACCGCTGCGCGAAGGCCCGTTCGGCCTCGACGAATACACCGAGCACCTGATGCAGTTCATGCGCACGCTCGGCCCAGGCTCGCACCTGATGGCGATCTGCCAGCCGTGCGTGGCCGCGCTGGCCGCCACTGCGCTGATGTCGGAAGACGACGACCCGGCCACACCGGCCAGCCTCACGCTGATGGCCGGCCCGATCGACTGCCGCGTCAGCCCGACCGCGGTCAACACGCTGGCCACCAGCAAGTCGATCGAGTGGTTCGAGCACAACCTGATCTCCACCGTGCCGCTGCCGCTGCGCGGCGCCGGGCGTCGCGTGTACCCGGGCTTCGTGCAGGTGGGTGCCTTCATGGGCATGAACCGGCAGCGCCACATCGACGCCTTTCGCAGCTACTACCAAGGCCTGGTCGACGACGACCGCGAGGCCACCGAGCCGATCCGCCGCTTCTACGAAGAGTATCTGGCGGTGTCGGATCTGCCGGCGGAGTTCTACCTCGAGACGGTGCAGCTGATCTTCCAGGACTACAGGCTGCCGCGCGGCGAGCTCACCTGGCGCGGCCGTCGAGTGGACCCGTCAGCGATCCGCCGCACCGCGCTGCTCACGGTGGAAGGTGAACGCGACGACATCTGTGCGCCGGGACAGACGCTGGCCGCGCAAGACCTGTGCACGAAGCTGCGCCCCTACATGCGCACGCACACCGTGCAGGCGGGTGTGGGCCACTACGGCGTTTTCAGCGGCCGCCGCTGGCAGCAGCACATCTATCCGATGCTGCGCGACGTGATCCACGTCTCGCAGTAGGGCGACGCGCGGTGTGATCGCGCGCCGGTGAAGTGCTCGCTTGACTCTCTCAGAGCGGACCGTCACGAACGCCGCAATATGGGACCAAAGTCCAATGTCGGCGCTCGGCATCCTTCGGGATCATGCTCTGGAGCCGAGAGGCGACATCGCGCAAGGAGCTTTTATGGCAAGGCAAGGCAAACCCAACATTCTCATGATCATGGCCGACGACATCGGCTGGTTCAACGTCAGCGCCTACAACCTCGGGGTGATGGGCTATCGCACGCCCAACATCGACCGCATCGCCAAGGAAGGTGCGCTGTTCACCGACTTCTACGGCCAACAGAGTTGCACCGCGGGCCGCGCCGCATTCATCACCGGCCAGGCGCCGATTCGCACCGGCCTCACCAAGGTCGGCATGCCGGGGGCCACACTCGGGTTGTCGGCGGAGGACCCATCGGTCGGGCAGTTCATGAAGAACCTCGGCTACGCCACCGGCCAGTTCGGAAAGAACCACCTCGGCGACCGCAACGAGCACCTGCCCACGGTGCACGGCTTTGACGAGTTCTTCGGCAACCTGTACCACCTCAACGCCGAGGAGGAGCCGGAATACACCGACTACCCAAAGGACCCGAACTTCCGCAAGAAATTCGGCCCGCGTGGCGTGCTCCGTTGCAAGGCGGCCGACAAAGACGACGCCACCGTCGACCCGGTGTTCGGCAAGGTCGGCAAGCAGACGATCGAGAACACCGGCCCGCTGACCAAGAAGCGGATGGAAACGGTGGACGAGGAGTTCATCGGTGCCGCACTCGACTTCATCGACCGCAAGACCAAGGCTGGCGCGCCGTGGTTGTGCTACTTCAACCCCACACGCATGCACGTCTTCACGCACCTGAAGCCGTCGTCGGTGGGCAAGACCGGGCATGGCCTCTATCCCGATGGCATGGTGGAACTCGACGGCTACGTCGGCCAGCTTCTCAAGAAACTCGATGACCTGGGCGTGGCCGACAACACCATCGTCGTCTTCACCACCGACAACGGCGCCGAAGTGCTTTCATGGCCCGATGGTGGCGCCACGCCGTTCCGCGGCGAGAAGGACACCAACTGGGAAGGCGGCTGGCGCATCCCGTGCGTCATGCGCTGGCCCGGCGTCATTGAGCCCGGCCGCGTCATCAACGACATCTGCTCGTTGCAGGACTTCATCCCCACGTTCACTGCGGCCGCAGGCGAGCCGGATCTCGTCGAAAAAGTGAAGAAGGGCTACGACATCGGCGGCAAGACGTTCAAGGTCCACCTCGATGGCTTCAACCTGCAGCCCTTCCTGGCCGAAAAGGAAAAGGAATCGCCGCGCAAAGGGTTCATCTATTGGAGCGACGACGGCGACCTGATGGCACTGCGCATCAATCAATTCAAGCTCGTGTTCGCCGAACAGCGCGCCAAGGGGCTCGAGGTCTGGCGCGAGCCACTGACGAAGTTGCGTATCCCAAGGATGTTCGATCTTCGCTCCGACCCGTTCGAGCGCGGCGAGGAAAGCTTCAAGTACAACGACTGGTTCGTCGAGCACGT
>JBIODO010000442.1:0-3421 GCA_044445225.1 Burkholderiales bacterium | reverse complement strand
CTACAAGGTCGCGGGCTGGGCCTCGGTCAGCGAAGAGGCGCGCACAGCGCCCGGCGGCAAGCCGGTGTGGGAGGTCGTCGAGGCCTGGCTGCGAAATCAAAGCGGTCACGTGGGCACACGGCGCCCCAACACGCCCAAGCTCGTGGGTGTGACGGGCAACGCGGGCCTGACGAGCTGACCCGATCGGGACAAGGGAATCGATGGCGCCGGCCGTGCGTATACGGGCCAGCGCGTGCGCGCGTCAGTGTGTTCAACCGTCCAGGAGATATCCGATGCCGTTCAGATTCAGTATGGTCCCGACCCTTGCGGTGGGTGTGTTGTTGGCGGCATGTTCGTCGATGATGGGATCGGCCCCGGCGATGGTCACCGATGGTGTGCTCACCGGCAAGAATGGCATGACTCTGTACACCTTCGATCGCGACGCGGCGGGCTCGGGCAAGAGTGTGTGCAATGGTCCTTGCGCGACCAACTGGCCTCCGCTGATGGCCGACGATGCTCAAGCCAGTGGCGAATACACGATCGTCACCCGCGACGACGGCAAGAAGCAGGTCGCATACAAAGGCAAGCCGCTGTACTACTGGACCAAGGACACCAAGCCGGGCGACAAGTCCGGCGACGGCTTCAACAGCGTCTGGCACGTAGCAAAGCCATAGCCGCTGCCCTGAGCCACACGGCCAGGTGGCTCAAATCGCCAGCGTGTCGGCCCAGATGTTGTCGGCCCACGCCAGCGCGATGCGGCCTTCGAGTTCGCTCGCTGCGGCCGAGAGGCCGCCCGATCCGGGCACGACCTTGAAGGTCGTTTCTGCAGCGTCGTACTGGTGCACCGTGCTGATGTGCACGGCTTCGAGCGCGGTGACATAGCTGTAGCAGGTGTTGGCCACCACCGGCGTGGCGTTGACCGGCTCGCCCTGGAGCAGCTGGATGATCGCCGCCACCGCGACCTTGGCGTGCTGGTTGGCCAGGTGCCCCGACTTGGGCATCAGCGGCGCAGCGAACGTGGCGTCTCCCAGCACGTGGATGCCTGGTGCCGCGGTGGCCTCCATCGTCAACCAGTGGACACCGACCCATCGATTGTTGACGTTGACCAGCCCGGCGCTGCGCACGATGTCGGCGGCACGCTGCGGTGGCACCACGTTGAGCACGTCGGCCCTCACGTCGTCGAAATCGAGCTTGGCCGTGTTGGTGGCAGCGTCGACCTGCCGCAGTTCGTTGTTCGGACGGTATTCGATGATGCCCTTGTAGTGCTCGGCGAACGCCCTCTCGAACAACACCCGCTTGGATTGGATCTCGGGGTTGGCATCGAGCACCAGCACCTTCGATCGCGGCTTGGCGCGCTTGAAGAAATCCGCCACAAGGCACGCGCGTTCGTACGGGCCCGGCGGGCAGCGGTACGGTGCGGTGGGGATCGTCAGGGCATAGACGCCGCCGTCGGGCATGGCTTCGATCTGACGCCGCAGCGCCACCGTCTGAGGCCCGGCCTTCCAGCCATGCAGGATGCGTTGTTGCGCGGCGGGGCTGTCGAGGCCGATCACCTCACCGGGCGTGAAGTCCACCCCCGGCGACACGATGGCGCGGTCGTAGCTCAGCGTGCGCCCGTCGGCCAGGCGCACCTGCCGCAGCTGCGGGTCGATGGCCACGGCAACGCCCTGCACCCGCCGCACGCCGAGGGCTTCGAGGCCTGTGTACGGCCTCGTGATGTCGGCCATCGGCTTGTGTCCACTGATGACGAGGTTTGACAACGGGCACGAGATGAATTCGGCATCCCGCTCGACCAGGGTGACGTCGACGCGGCCGCCGCCCCACAAGCGCAGGTAACGCGCCGCCGTGGCGCCGCCATAGCCGCCGCCGATGACCACCACATGGCCGATCGACGATCCGCGCGCCGAGCCGGCGCAGCCGAACAACGGAGCCGCGACCAGCGCAGCCGCGCCGCTGCACAGCAGGCGTCGCCGCGACGGATGGGATGCCGTGCTCACTGGCAAAGGGTTCACGGCTGCGCAGGCTGCGCCGCGAAGTAGGTGGCGATGGCCTTGACCTGGTCATCGCTGAAGCCTTTGGCGATCTGGTGCATCACCGTCGCGGGCAGCGCACCGCTGCGAAAGCCGGCCAGGGTAGTGACCATGCGCTCGGCCGGCATACCCGCCAGCGGCTTGATGAGGTCGCCGCGCGCATGGCCGTCGGTGCCGTGGCAATTGGCGCAAACGGCAGCGAGGTTGCGCGCCAGCAGAGGGTCTTCGGCCCGTGCAGCGCCCACGGCCATCAACAGCGACGCGCACAGCACCGCGTTGCGCATCAGCACAGTCTCGTTTCGGCTGCGGTCAATCGTGCCGGGCTGCACGGTCTCGCGCTCAGCCGCGCTCGCAGGCGATCGACGCGGTGGCCACCAGGTCGTCGAACAGCGCCATCGACGCGCGCCCGGGCAGCGCGTAGGGGTCGAGCGTGGCACTGGCGGAGTACTTGAGCAGCAGCGCCGGGTTCACGCCCGCCATCTGCACCTGCCCCATCGCCCAGCCCGCGAAGCGCCGTTCGTCGATCTCTTCATAGGCCAGCAGCTCCACATCGGTGTGGCGCGCATCGTGGACGATGCGCCAGTAGAGCTGGTTCACCGCCGAGCGGCCGCCCTCGAGCGCCTGCAAAAAAACGCGATCAGCGAAACACAGCACGCCGGTGATGCCGTGCTTGGGGTTGTGGGTGCGGCACTGCCGCAGCAGCGTGTGCAGCTCTTCGGCATCCACCGCCGGCACGGCGCGGCTGGCGTACATCAGTCGGACCAGCATGGTGGCACCTCCGCGCGTCAAGCGTCGCTCTTCTTGGACAACAGCGACAGGAATTCGCGGCGCAGGTTGGGATCCTTCAGGAATGCGCCGCGCATCACGCTGTTGGTCATCGCCGAATCGTCGTCCTTGACGCCGCGCCAGTGCATGCAGAAGTGGTCGGCCTCCATCACGATGGCCAGGCCGTCGGGCCGCACGCGCTCTTGCAGCGCGTCGGCCAGCATCACCACCGCTTCTTCCTGGATCTGCGGGCGCGTCATCACCCAGTCGCACAGCCGCGCGTACTTCGACAGGCCGATCAGGTTGGAGTGCTCGTTGGGCAGGATGCCGATCCACACCCGCCCGAGGATAGGGCACAGGTGGTGCGAGCAAGCGCTGCGCACGCTGATCGGCCCGACGATCATCAGTTCGTTCAGGCGCGAGGCATTGGGAAACTCGGTGATCTTGGGCGGTGTGACATAACGGCCGCGAAACACCTCGTCGACGAACATGCGCGCCACCCGCTCAGCGGTGCCCTGCGTGTTGTGGTCGCTGTCGGTGTCGATCACCAGCGCCTGCAGCACCTCGTGCATCTTGGCCTGCACCTCGGCCTTGAGCTCGTCGAGCTCGCCGGGCCGCACGAACGCCGAGATGTTGTCGTTGGCGTG
>JBIODO010000441.1:0-3438 GCA_044445225.1 Burkholderiales bacterium | reverse complement strand
GCCAGCACGATCAAGATGATCAGCAAAACCAGCCCGAGCACGATCCAGATCGCTGCGTTCTTGGTGAACATCGCCCAGGCATCGGTCCACCACGTGACGCCCTGGCCGCCATCGACGGCGCGCGGCTGGTTCGGGTCGGTGCTCGGTGTCACTGCGCCATCCATGGCTGGCCCTCCTCGTCGGTAGCGCGACTGGTTGCCGCGGCGCGCATTGTGCGCCGCCGGGCCCGCTCGCGTGGCGCACGAGCCGGACGCGGAGCCATACTCGCCCCATGAAAGCCATTGCCTACACGCAATCCGGCCCCGCGGCCGACGTGTTGAAGTTCGTCGATGTGCCCACGCCCGAGCCGGGGCCGGGCGAGGTGCGCGTCAGGTTGCGCTGGTCGGGCGTCAACCCGAGCGACGTCAAGTCACGCGCGGGGCTGCGCACCAAGACGCTGGCGTTTGCGCAGATCATCCCGCACAGCGACGGCGCCGGCGAGATCGATGCGGTGGGCGCTGGCGTGCCGGCCGCGCGCGTGGGGCAGAGCGTGTGGGTGTGGAACGGCGCGTGGCAGCGCGCGCACGGCACCGCGGCGCAATACATCGTGGTGCCGGTGGCGCAGGCCGTGCCGTTGCACGGCGCGTCGGGCGAGGCGGGTGCGTGTCTGGGCATTCCCGCGCTCACCGCGCTGCACGCGGTGCTCACTGGCGGCGGCGTGGCCGGCCAGCGCGTGCTGGTGGCCGGAGGTGCAGGCGCGGTGGGCCACTACGCGGTGCAATTTGCGCGGCGCCTGGGCGCGGCGCAGGTGGTGGCCACGGTGAGCAGCGAGGCCAAGGCCAAGCTGGCCATCAGCGCGGGCGCCGACGCCGCCATCGACTACAAGCGCGAAGAGCTCGCCACGCGCAGCGCGGCCCTCACCGGCGGCGCGGGCTTCGACCGCATCATCGAGGTCGACGCGGCCGCCAACCTGGCCGCCGATCTGGCGCTGCTGCGCGCGGGCGGTGACGTGGTGATCTACGGCAGCGGCGCGGGCGAGTTCGCGGTGCCGTTCTTCTCGGCCATCGTCAAGAACGCCACGCTGCGCTGCTTCATCGTCTACAACCTGGATGCCGCCGATCGCGAGCGCGCGGTGAGCACGCTCAACGCGATGCTGGTGCACGGCGGGCTGCAGCACAACATTGCCGCGCGGCTGCCGCTGGCCGAGTGCGCGCGGGCGCACCAGCTGGTGGAGAGCGGCCAAGCCATCGGCAACGTGGTGCTGCACATCGACTGAGCGCTCGCGGGCGCTGATGGCCCGCGCTCGCCGCGCGTGAATCGCGCCCGCGTTCCGTCACTCTGGCGACGTCTGTAACCGAGTGGCCCGTCATTGGTGCGCTGGCATCCGCTGAACTCGTATGCGCCAACCCGCGAAATGGCCCTCCCCTTGTTTGCCCTAGTGGTGGTCGCAGCGGCGCGTTGTTAGCGTGCGCCTCTTACATAACCTTTTCAATCCGGCTCGGCAGGGAAGTCCGCCTGCGTCGGTGCCTTACCAAGGCCCCGCCATTCAGCTGGAGTCAACCACAAGGAGGCGACGATGCGCTTGAATTCGATCCGTCACTTGGCGCTGCTGGCATCCGCCGCTGCGGCCGTTGTCGTGCCAACCCTGTCGGGTGCCGCACGGCCCGAGGCCAGCGGCAGCGAAAGCATGATCCAGCCGGTATGGACACCGCTTGGCGTCAGCACCAAGCCCATCACGGTAGTGCTCGAGATGCAAGGCGACCCAGTGGCCGTGCAACAGGGCAACGCGGGCCGCAAGCTCGAGCGCAGTGAGAGAGAGCAGATCAAGGCCCAGCTGCGGGCGCCTCAGGCCTCACTGAATGGGCAGATCCAAGGGCTGGGTGGCACGGTGCTGGCCAACTACCAGTCGGCTTACAACGGCGTCAAGGTGCGCATCAATACCGACCGGCTGCCCTCTCTGGCCGCGCTACCGGGCGTGGTGGCGGTGCGGCCGGTGTGGCCGATCAAGCCCAACAACGTTCACGGCATTCCGCTGATTGGCGCGCCTGGCGTCTGGCAAAGCCTGGGCATTCACGGCGAAGGCGTGAAGGTCGGCATCATCGATACCGGCATCGACTACACGCATGCCAACTTCGGCGGCCCGGGCACAGCCGCGGCGTACAACGCCGCGCATGCGGCGGAAACCGCTCCCGCAGACCCGGCGCTGTTTGGTCCCGCGGCACCGCGCGTCAAGGGGGGCATCGACCTCGTCGGCGACAGCTACAACGCCGATCCGACGGATCCCAAAACCTATCAACCGGTGCCGCATCCGGATCCCAATCCGCTCGATTGCCCCGCGGCGACGAGCGGTACCGTCGGCCATGGCTCGCACGTCGCCGGAACTGCCGCGGGGTCGGGCGTCTTGTCCAATGGCGCGACCTACACCGGCCCGTACAACGCCACCACGGTCAGCGGCAACAGTTGGACCATCGGACCGGGCGTTGCGCCGAAGGCCGACCTCTACGCGATCCGGGTCTTCGGTTGCGAGGGATCGACCGATGTGGTGGTCGATGCGATCGAATGGGCGGTCGACAACGACATGGATGTCATCAACATGTCGCTCGGCTCGGCATTCGGTAGCAAGGATTCGCCCGACGCAGTGGCGGCCACCAACGCAGCCAAGGCCGGGGTCGTGGTCGTCATTTCGGCCGGCAACGAGGGGCCGAATCAGTACATCGTCGGTTCCCCGGGCAGTGCCGATGGCGCCATCACGGTAGCGGCCAGCGACCCGACCGAGACCTTCCCCGGCGCGTTGTTCACGCTGAACACCGGCGGCACAGCGCTTCCGGTTCAGAACTCGAATGGCGCCAGCTTCGGGTCGAGCTATTCCGTCGTGGTCTTGCGAAATGCGAACGGTACAGTTTCGCTGGGTTGCGATCCGGCTGAATACACCGCCGCGGGTGTCGCAGGCAAGCTGGTCGTCATGCAGCGCGGCACCTGCGCGCGCGTGGCCCGCGCGGTCTACGCCCAGAAGGCGGGCGCCACGGCGGCCGCGATGATCGACACCAGCACCGGCTATCCACCGTTCGAGGGACCGATCACGTCCAACCCGGACACTGGCGAGCAGATCACGGTGACCATCCCGTTCTTCGGCGTGCGGGGCCTCGCTGCGACGCCTACCTCGGATGGCGGTAGGCTTGCCGCGGCGGCCAGCTTGACCGCGGTCGCTGCGCAGCTCCCGAACCCGAGCTTCCTCGGCTTCGCATCGTTCTCATCCGGAGGTCCACGCACGGGCGACAGCGGGCTGAAGCCGACCATCACGGCGCCGGGCGTTGCCATCGTGTCCACGGCGTCGGGCTCCGGCAACGGCGCCGAGACACTGTCCGGCACTTCGATGGCCGCGCCGCACGTGACGGGTGTGGCCGCACTGACTCGACAGGCCCACCCGACCTGGAGCGTGCCGGCGATCATGGCATCGAT
>JBIODO010000440.1:0-3448 GCA_044445225.1 Burkholderiales bacterium | reverse complement strand
GCATGGCGGGCTGGCGCAGGGCCTGGGCCAGGCGCTGCTCGAGCACGGCGCCTATGACGACAATGGACAGTTGCTGGCCGGCAGCTACATGGACTACGCGATGCCGCGCGCTGACGACTTTCCAACCTTCACGGTCGAGACCGTCAAGGGCACGCCGTGCACGCACAACCCGCTGGGCGTCAAGGGTTGCGGCGAGGCCGGCGCGATCGGCTCGCCGCCGGCGCTGATCAACGCGATCTGCAATGCGCTGGGCGTCAAGGACGTGCCGATGCCGGCGACACCGTACAACGTGTGGAAGGCGGCGCAAGCCATCAACCGCTGACCCGCACGAGCCATCAAGGAGAACACCATGCAAGCATTCAACTATGCCAAGCCAACGTCCGTGGCCGAGGCGGCGCGCGCCGCCGGCGCCGCCGATGCCAGGCTGCTGGCGGGCGGCCAGTCGCTGCTCGCCGCGATGAAGATCGGTATGGCAGCGCCCGCGGCGCTGGTCGACCTGGACGGCCTCGCCGACTTGAAAGGCATCAGCGTGTCCGGCGGCGGCGTGAAGATCGGTGCCATGACCACCCATGCCGCGGTCGCCGCGTCCAAGGAAGTCGCCCAGGCGATCCCCGCGCTGGCCGCGCTCGCCGGCGCCATCGGCGATCGCCAGGTGCGCAATCGCGGCACCATCGGCGGCAGCCTGGCCAACAACGATCCGGCCGCCGACTACCCGGCCGCCGCGTTGGCGCTGGGCGCGACCATCCACACCGACAAGCGCACGATCGCGGCCGATGATTTCTTCAAGGGCCTCTTCCAGACGGCACTGAACGACGGCGAGGTCATCACCGCGGTCAGCTTCCCGGTGCCCGAGAAGGCGGGCTGGCAAAAATTCAAGCAACCGGCGTCGCGTTTTGCGCTGGTGGGCGTGTTCGTCGCCAAGGGCAAGGGCGGCGTGCGGGTCGCGGTCACTGGCGCCGGCTCGAACGGCGTGTTCCGTGCCAAGGCGCTGGAAGACAAGCTCGTGGCCAACTGGTCGGGCGCGGCCTGCGATGGCGTGAAGATCGACGCCAAGGGCCTGAACGGTGACCTGCACGGCTCGGCGGAATACCGGGCCGCGCTGATCCCGGTGCTTGCCAGACGAGCGGTTGGGTGAGCTCGCGCGGGCGCAGCGTCTGCGCGCTGCGCCTGTCTGGCAAACGCCCGCGCGCACGCTTGCGACCGGGCCGGACCATGAAGGGCAAGCCTGTGCCACACTGAAACGCCGCACTCGCTGCGGCGTTTTTGTCTGACCGATGACGACCGAACTCCCCAACAGCATCGACGAACTGCAACAGCGCTTGCTCGCGCTCGACTACGTGGCCGACCGCCAGCTGGCCACCGCGGTGTATCTGGCGCTGAAACTGCAGCGCCCGCTGTTCCTCGAAGGCGAACCAGGTACCGGCAAGACCGAGATCGCGCGCACGTTGAGCGTCCTGCTCGGGCGCGAGCTGATCCGGCTGCAGTGCTACGAAGGCCTCGATCTCGCCGGCGCGGCGTACGAATGGAACTACGGCCGCCAGATGCTCGAGATCCGCCTGGCCGAAGGCACGGGCGCCGACCGCCACGCCCTGGCGGGCGAGCTGTTCTCGGAAAAGTTCCTGACGCAGCGGGCGCTGCTGCAGGCCATCGACCCCAAGCGCGCCGTGCCGCCGGTGTTGTTGATCGACGAGCTCGACCGTGCCGACGAGCCGTTCGAAGCCTTCCTGCTCGAGGTGCTGTCGGAGTTCCAGATCACGATTCCCGAGCTCGGCACCGTGAAGGCGGCGACGCCGCCGATCGTGGTGCTGACCTCCAACCGCACGCGCGAGATCCACGATGCAGTCAAGCGCCGTTGCCTGTACCACTGGGTCGGTTTCCCAGACGCCGCGCGCGAGCTGTTGGTGCTGCAGCGTCGTGTGCCCGGTGTCGCGCAGCAACTGGCACAGCAGATCGTGGCCTTCGTGCAGCGGCTGCGCCAGGTGGAGCTGTACAAGCAGCCGGGCATCGCCGAGACTATCGAGTGGGCGCGCGCGCTGATGCAGCTCGACGCCCTGGTGCTCGACCCCGCGGTGATCCAAGACACACTGGGCGTGCTGCTGAAGTACCAGGACGATATCGCGCGCATGCAAGGGGGCGAGGCGGCGCGGCTGCTCGAAGAGGTGCGCAGCGCGGCGCGTGCCGCGGCGTAGTTGGCGTGAGCTGCTTGAGTCCTGCGCGGCGCGGTGGGCGGTGCCCAGTGTTGACTCCTACTGTGGCGGTCGGCCTTGCAGGCCGACTCCGCTGCGATGCTCGGTTCGCGGTCGCGCGGCGAAACTCGCTTCACTCCCTGCGGTCGTTGCGCTCGGACAATCGCCGCGGGTCAGAAGTGGAAGCACGCGCTGCGCGCGTACCGACCCCGAACCTGCGCTTCTCGCCGCCCCACAAGTCGCCCCCGCCGGGTACCGCCCGCCGCGCAGCAACGCTCGTAGTGTTCGGCGAGGGGCACAGTGGTGCCGGCAAAGCCGGGGGTGGGTGTGCGCCGGCAGCGACATATGCGGCGCCGAGGAGCGCAGAGCTCATGGCCGCGCGCGCGCAGCGCGCGCTTCGTCTTCTGACTCGCCGAGACTGTTCGAGCGCAACGACCGCAGGGAGTGGAGCGAGTTTCTCGGCGGGCCATGAGATCGAGCACCGGAGGGAACCCTTCGCGCAGCGAAGAGCTGCCGCATTCGAGCGCCGGCGCATACCCGCCCGCGGCTTTGCGCGCTCGATGTTGCGAGAGCAGCGAGGCCACTGAATGCTCGTCGCGCCACGCCAAGCCCCCGGCCATCTCGCCGAGAACGTCATGCACTTCGCCCGCGTGCTGCGCAGTGCGGGCATGGCGGTGGGCACCGACCGCGTGCAGCTCACGTTGCAGGCGCTCAAGCTGGCGGGCTTCGACAGCAAGCGCGACTTCCACGCCGTGCTCAGCACCTGCATGCTCGACCGCATCGAGCACAAGGATCTCTTCGACCAGGCGTTCGAGCTGTTCTGGCGCGATCCCGATCTCGAGGGCCGCATGCGCGCGATGCTGCTGCCCAAGGTGCGCGCGCAGCAGGCGCTGCTGCCCGAACAGCGCGAGAACCGGCGCCTGGGCGATGCGCTGTTCCCCAACCCGCGGCCCGACGCGCCGCAGCCGGTGGCCGACGACACCGTGCAGTTCGATGCCGCCTTCACGGTGAGCGACCGCGAGGTGCTGCGCAAGGCCGACTTCGACACCATGAGCGCAGACGAGTGGCGCGCGGCACGCCGCGCGCTGGCGCAGATGCGCTGGGTGTTCGAGCCGTTGCCAACGCGGCGCGGCGAGCGCTCCTTTCGTGCCGGCCGCATCGACTGGCGCGGCACCCTGCAGACGATGGCGCGTCATGGCGGCGAACTCGGCGAGCTGCGCTGGCGGCGGCCGCGCCCGCTGCCGGCGCCGATGGTGGTGCTG
>JBIODO010000439.1:0-3453 GCA_044445225.1 Burkholderiales bacterium | reverse complement strand
GTTGAGCGACGACGCGGCGCGCCTGCTGCCGCCGGCCACACTGAAGGGCGCGCGCGCGGCCGCCGAGTTGCTGGCCGCCACCATCGATGCCGGCCAGCGCATCTGCATCGTCGCCGACTACGACTGCGACGGCGCCACCGCCTGCGCCGTCGCGATCCGCGGCCTGGCCATGCTCGGCGCGCGGCGCGAATCACTGCACTACGTGGTGCCCGACCGCCGCGTGCACGGCTACGGCCTGACGCCCGCGATCGCCGAGCTGGCGCGCGCGCACGCGCCGGCGCTGCTGATCACGGTCGACAACGGCATCGCCAGTGTCGAGGGCGTGGCCCGTGCTCGCGAGCTGGGCATGAAAGTGCTGGTCACCGACCATCACCTGCCGGCGCTCGGTGCACACGGCGTGGTGTTGCCAGCGGCCGAGGTGATCGTCAACCCCAACCAGCCGGGCTGCGAGTTCGCGAGCAAGTCGATCGCCGGCGTCGGCGTGATGTTCTACGTGCTGCTGGCGCTGCGTGCCGTGCAGCGCGAACGCGGTCGCTTCAGCGAGGCCGCGCAGCCGCGGCTCGACCGCCTGCTCGACCTGGTGGCCCTGGGCACGGTGGCCGACGTGGTCAAGCTCGACGCCAACAACCGCCGGCTGGTGGCGCAGGGCTTGAAGCGCATCCGCGCCGGCCGCATGCAACCCGGCGTGGCGGCGCTGCTGGCGGCAGCCGGGCGCGACGCGGCGCGCTGCAGCGCCGAGGACTTCGGCTTCGCGGTGGGGCCGCGCATCAATGCCGCCGGCCGGCTGGCCGACATGACGCTGGGCATCGAGTGCCTGCTCACCGACGATCCAGCGCACGCGCAGGAGCTCGCGGCCGCGCTGGACGGCATCAACCGTCAGCGGCGCGATCTGCAGGCGGGCATGCACGAGCAGGCCGAAGCGCTGCTCGCCGAGTTGCCGGGCGAGCAGGCGCAAGCGCCGGCCGTGGTGCTGTTCGACCCCGGTTTTCACGAGGGCGTGGTGGGCATCGTCGCCGGCCGCGTCAAAGACCGCTGGCATCGGCCGAGCTTCGTGTTTGCGCGCGGCAGCGACGGCCTGCTCAAGGGCTCGGGCCGCTCGATCGCGGGCTTTCACCTGCGCGATGCGCTCGACCTCATCAGCAAGCGCGAGCCCGACGTGCTGTTGCGCTTCGGCGGCCACGCCATGGCCGCCGGCTGCACGCTGCACGAATCCCAGCTGCCGGCGTTCACGCGCTCACTGCAACAGGTGGCCGCCGAGTGGCTCGACGCGGCGGCCTTGGCCGAGCGGCTGTGGACCGACGGTGCGCTGCAGCCCGAGTGGTTCGATCTGCCGACCGTGCGTGCACTCGAGTCGCACGTCTGGGGGTCGGGTTTCGAAGCGCCCCTGTTCTGCGACGAGGTCCAGGTGCTGCAGCAGCGCCTGGTGGCCGACAAGCACCTGAAGCTCAAGCTGCAGCTGGCCGGCGCTGCGCGCGAGGCCATCTGGTTCGGCCGCACCGAACCGCTGCCAGCGCGCGTGCGGCTGGCGTTTCGCATCGGCGCCGACCGTTTCCAGGGCCTCGAGCGGGTGCAGCTCTACGTGCAGGCCGCATTCGAGTGAACGCGGGCCCCCGCTTGCGGGGCTGTTACTCCTGAAAGCGACCAGGTCAAACGCTTTCGTGCCAGCATTTCTCATGGGATTGGACAGCGCGGTTCGACGTCGCGTGGTGGCCGGGCTGGCCGCCGCGCTGCTGGTCGCATGCGGTGGCGACGAAGGCCCGGCGCGCCCACCGTTGCCGGTGGGGCCCGTGCCCCCCACTGGCGGCGGCCTGGTGCCACTCGCGGTGACTTTCACCTCCGGCCTCGATCACCCGTGGGGCCTGGCCTTCCTGCCCGATGGCCGCATGCTGGTCACCGAGCGGCCGGGGCGCATGCGCATCGTCAGTGCCGACGGCACCACGCTGTCGACGCCGCTGGCCGGTGTGCCGGCGGTGCACGCGGCCGGCCAAGGCGGCCTGCTCGACGTGGCCATCGATCCCGATTTCACCGTCACGCCGTGGGTCTACTGGAGCTATGCCGAAGACGGTGCCGTCGGATCCGGCACGGCAGTGGCTCGCGGCCTGCTGAACGGCACCACGCTCGACAGCGTGCAAGTGATCTTCAGGCAAGTGCCGAAGGTCGTCATTGGCGACAACGACTATGGCTCGCGGCTGGTGTTCGCCAATGACAAGACTTTATTCGTGACGCTCGGCGAGCGCGAGACCGACGACCCCGCCGCGCCGACGAACGGCCACGCGCAGAATCTCACCAACCACCTGGGCAAGGTGGTGCGCATCAACCGCGACGGCTCGGTGCCGGTGAACAATCCCTACGCCGGCGTGGCCGGCGCCCTGCCCGAGATCTGGAGCCTCGGCCACCGCAACCCGCAGGGTGCGGCGCTGAACCGCATCACCGGCGAGCTGTGGCTCAACGAGCATGGCCCGCAGGGCGGCGACGAGATCAACCGCATCCAGGCGCAGCACAACTACGGCTGGCCGCTGCGCAGCTACGGCTGCCCCGAGGGCTCGTCGGTGGGCGTGGGCTGCCAGGTCGGCGGCGGCACGCACCGTCCCAACTTCGACGAGCCGCTGTATGCGTGGGTGCCGCTGTCCACCGCGCCCAGCGGCATGATGTTCTACAGCGGCGACAAGTTTCCCGAGTGGCAGGCCAGCGTGTTCGTCGGCGCGCTGGCGGGCATGTCGCTGTGGCGCTTTCCGGTCATCGGCAACACCGTGGGCGCGCCCGAGCGATTGTTCGCCGATCTTGGCGAGCGCATCCGCGACGTGCGTCAAGGGCCCGACGGTTTCATCTATCTGCTCACCGACAGCGCCAGCGGTCGCATCGTGCGCATCGAGCGCTGAACGGCCACTCAACAACTGTTGCAGCCGCGCAGCGGAGGGCTGCGACAACGCCAACTAAAATCGCAACGTGCCTGCACTGAACGCCGACCTGCATTGCCACTCCACCGTCTCCGACGGCACGCTCTCGCCCGAGCAACTCGCGCAGCGCGCCAAGGACCACGGCGTCGCCCTGTGGTCGCTGACCGACCACGACGAAGTCAGCGGCCAGCATCGGGCCGCGGCCGCCGCGCGCGCGGCCGGGCTCGACTACCTGAGCGGCGTCGAGATCTCGGTCAGCTTCGCCGGTCAGACGATCCACGTGGTCGGCCTGGGCATCGACCCCGACGATGCCACCTTGTGCAACGGCCTGGCCGACACGCGCGCGGGGCGCAGCCGGCGCGCGCGCGCAATCGGCGATTCGCTGGCCGAGGTGGGCATCGACGGCGCGCTCGACGGCGCGCAGGCCCTGGCCGACAACCCCGAGATGGTGACGCGCACGCACTTCGCGCGCTGGCTGGTCGCCACCGGCGTGTGCCGCGACACGCACGAAGTGTTCCGCCGCTACCTGGTGCGCGGCAAGCCGGGCTACGTGGCG
>JBIODO010000438.1:0-3456 GCA_044445225.1 Burkholderiales bacterium | reverse complement strand
ACCTTGCGGAAGAAGCTTTCGTCCTTGGGTTGCTGTTCGGACAGGGTGGGCGGTGGGGCGCTGACCTGAACGGAGGTCAGTCGCCGAACATCTTCTGCTTCAGCTCGCGGCGCTGCTGCGCCTCGAGCGACAGCGTCGCGGTGGGGCGTGCCAGCAGCCGGCCCAGGCCGATGGGCTCACCCGTCTCGTCGCAATAGCCGTAGTCGCCCGCCTCGATGCGCGACAGCGACTGCGTGATCTTCTTAAGCAGCTTGCGCTCGCGGTCGCGCGTGCGCAACTCCAGTGCGTGCTCTTCTTCGATGGTGGCGCGGTCAGCCGGGTCGGGCACGATGGAGGTGTCTTCGCGCAAGTGCTCGGTGGTTTCGCCGGCGTTGGACAACAGATCGTCCTTCAACGCCTGCAGGCGGCTGCGGAAGAACTCGAGCTGTTTCTCATTCATGTACTCGCCATCGGGCATGGCGAGCAACTCGTCTTCGGTCAGGTCGCGGCCGGCCTTGTTCTTCCAGGCGTTGGCGAGCCTGGGGTCGGCCTTGTGCGTGGGGCGCACCGGCTCCACCGGATCGGGCAATACCCGCTGCGGCGGCCGGGGTGGCGCAAAGCGCTCGGTGAAGCGAGTGCCTGCGGCGATGGCCGCCGGAGTGGCCTGCGGCTTGTCGGTTGTCTTGGGCAAGGTGCTGAAGGCCGGTTGGGGCGCGGGTGACGGTCTGACGAGAGTGGTGGCGGCGCTTGAGGCGGCGAGCACGGCGGGTTTGTGGGCTGCGGTCTTCGCTGCGTGGGCGACGACCGAATGGCCGCGACTGCTGGCTGGCGGGGGAACCTTGCCGGCTGGCTTGTGAGGGCTGACTGTCTTGGCGGGAGCGGCTTTGGCGGCTGGCTTGGCAGCGGATTTGCTCGCTGCCTTGACACTGGATTTCGGGGCTGGTCTGGCGCTGTGCTTCTCGGTGGGTTTGGCGCTACGGCTTGTTGGCTTGGCAGCTGGCTTGGCCGGTGCCTTGGCCTTGCCAGCTGGCTTGGCCGCGGCCTTGGCGGGCGCGTGCTTGCCGGCCGCTGCCTTGTTGCGGGCGGGCGCCTTCTTGGCCGGGCTCTTGCTCACGTCGACATCACTCCTGGCGGGGGACGTTATACCCGCTTCTGATGCGCGGCTGTGGGAATCCAGCGTCGATTCGGGCGCGCGGATTGTAGCCACCTGCCGGTGGCGTGAAATCCGGTCTAGACCAGGCAGGCCTGCAGGCCTTGCAGCAGGATCTCGCGCGGCAGGTCGATGCCGATAAAGACCATCTTGCTGCCTTTCTTTTCGCTGGGTGCCCATTTTGGCCCGAGGTCGCTGCCCATCAGTTGGTGCACGCCCTGGAACACCACCTTGCGATCCGATCCCTTCATGTACAGCACGCCCTTGTACCGCAGCATCTTGGGGCCGTAGACCTGCACGATCGAGCCCAAGAAGTCTTCCAGCTTGGCGGCGGCAAACGGCTTGTCGCTGCGAAACACGAAGGATTTCACGTCGTCGTCATGGTGGTGATGGTGCGGGTGGTCGCAGTCCCCCTCGTCGTGATCGTGGTCGTGATGGTCATGGTCGTGATCGTGATCGTGGTCATCCCCATCGGCGTTCAGAAACTCAGGATCGATCTCCAGCTTGGCGTTGAGATTGAAGCCGCGCAGGTCGAACACCTTGGTGAGCGGCACCTCTCCAAAATGCACTTTGGACTGCGGTGCACGCGGGTTCATGTGCTTCAAGCGGTGCGTCAGGG
This sequence comes from Burkholderiales bacterium, assembly GCA_044445225.1. Taxonomy (GTDB): domain Bacteria; phylum Pseudomonadota; class Gammaproteobacteria; order Burkholderiales; family Burkholderiaceae_C; genus JAEUPI01. The sequence goes on along the minus strand of JBIODO010000438.1, from coordinate 1,708 downwards.
CATCGATCGAAGCCTCGTCGACCAGCTCCGACTTGCTGATGAAAATCTGGTCGGCGAAGCCCACTTGGCGCCGCGCCTCTAGCCGCGAGTCGAGTTGCTGTTCGGCGTGTTTGGCATCGACCAGCGTCAGCACCGAGTCGAGCAGATAGGTTTCGGCGATCTCGTCGTCCATGAAGAAGGTTTGCGCCACCGGCCCCGGGTCGGCCAGGCCAGTGGTCTCGATCACCACGCGCTCGAAGTCGAGCTCACCCTTGCGTTTTTTCTCGGCCAACGATGCCAGCGTCGAGCGCAGGTCTTCGCGGATCGTGCAGCAGACGCAGCCGTTGTTCATCTGGATGATCTGCTCGCCGGTGTCGGCCACCAGGATCTCGTTGTCGATGCTCTCTTCGCCGAATTCGTTTTCGATCACGGCGATCTTCTGGCCGTGCGATTCGGTGAGTACGCGCTTGAGCAACGTGGTCTTTCCCGAGCCCAGAAAGCCCGTCAGGATCGTTGCAGGAATCAAACCGTTTGACATGGCGGGACCTTGATGCAGTTCTGGCATTGAGCGGAGGGCGGGCTTCGGTGCAGGCTCATGCCCGCGCAGCGGGCGTGATGCCGCAGCCAAAGCCGGTCAGGATGGTGGCGGGGATGAGGCCTTGTGACATGGAGAACTCCGGTTCGAACGAGGGCATCTGACGGTGGCCCCGGTGGATTTCAAGGCAGGGTTGTCCCCGGCCTGATCGGGTATTCTCGCGCCAGCCTCCACTCGCGACACCCCCACGTGTCAGACCCCCAGCAGAGCCGCCCGATGCGGCTCGATCCCCGCGCCGGCAGCGACAAGCGTAGCCTGTTCGAGCGCGTGGTGGAGTTTTTGTCGCCCGGACCCGACTCGCGTGCCGAGCTGATCGAGACGCTGGCCGACGCCGAGCACCGCGAGCTGATCGCGCCGGAGTCGCGCATCATGCTCGAGGGCGTCATCCGCATGGCCGACATGATCGCCGGCGATGTGATGGTCGCCGCGCCGCGCATGGACCTGCTCGACATCGACGCGCCATACGACGAGCTGCTCGCCGTGGTGATCGAGACCAGCCACTCGCGATTCCCGGTGTACGAGGGCCAGCGCGACAACATCATCGGCATCCTGCTGGCCAAGGATCTGCTCAAGTTGCAGCGCGCGCCCGAGTTGAACCTGCGCACGCTGCTGCGCCCGGCGGTGTTCGTGCCCGAATCGAAGAACTTGAACGAGCTGCTGCGCGACTTTCGCTCCAACCGCAATCACCTGGCGATCGCGATCGACGAGTTCGGCAACACCGCCGGCCTGATCACGATCGAAGATGTGCTCGAAGAGATCGTCGGCGAGATCGAGGACGAGTGCGACGAGATCCCGGACGACGTGGGCATCTACACGCTGGCCGACGGCTCGCAGCGCGTCGCCGGCGACGCCGACATCGGCGCCGTGAACCGGGCGCTCGGCGTGCAGCTGCCAGACGACGCCTTCGACACCATCGGCGGCCTGGTCGCACACGAGCACGGCCGCGTGCCGCGGCGTGGGGAGGCGGTGGTGGTCGGCGGCCTGTCGTTCACGGTGATGCTTACCCGCGGCGGCGCCGTGCGCTGGTTCAAGGTGGCGCCGGCATCGCGCGAGACCGGCGCTTGAGCCTGCCGCCGCAGCGCGCGCTGCCCGCCGGGATGCGGGTGCGCGCGCTGCCAGCCTGGGCGGATGTGT
>JBIODO010000437.1:0-3459 GCA_044445225.1 Burkholderiales bacterium | reverse complement strand
CGCGAAACTCGCTCCACTCACTGCGTTCGTTGCGCTCGGACAATCGCGACGAGTCAGAAGACGAGGCGCGCTCACGCGCGCGGCCGCGAGCCCTGCGTTCCCCGGCGCCGCATATGTCGCTACCGGCGCACACCCACCCGCGGCCTTGCCGGCATCACCGAGCTCGTCGTCGAACACCACGAGCGCTGCAGCGCGGTGGGCGGTCCCCGGGGTGGGCGATTTGTGGGGCGGCGAGAAGCGCAGCAGCACGGTCGGCACGCGCGCAGCGCGTGCTTCCACATCCGACTCGCCGAGATTGTTCGAGCGCAACGAACGCAGTTAGTGAAGCGAGTTTCTCGGCGCGACCGTGCTGTGAGCATCGCAGCGGAGTCGGTGCGAAGCACCGGCCGCCACAGTATGAGCCCGCACTGGGTACCGCCCGCCGCGCCGCGCTGACGCTTCGAATGCAAGGCGGGCGACCCACGTGACCATCGAGCGCTTCGAACTGCAGCTATCGATCCCGCGTGTCGTGTTCGGCGCCGGGTCGCTCGCGCAGTTGCCGACGGAGATTGAACGCCTAGGTGCGAAGCGTGCACTGGTCTTATCGACACCTGAGCAAGTCGACAGCGCCGAGCAGGTGGCTGCGATGCTCGGAGCACGTGCAGCCGGCGTGTTCGCGCGCGCCGTGATGCACGTGCCGATCGAGACCGCACGGGTGGCGCGCGAAGAAGCACGGCGGCTCGATGCCGATTGTGCGGTGGCGGTGGGCGGGGGCTCGACCACCGGCCTGGGCAAGGCGATCGCGCTCGACTCCGGGCTGCCGATCGTCGCGGTGCCCACCACCTACGCCGGCAGCGAGATGACGCCGATCTACGGCCTCACCGAAGGCGGCGTCAAGAAGACCGGCCGCGACGTGCGCGTATTGCCCAAGACCGTGATCTACGACCCCGAGCTGACGATGACGCTGCCGCTTGCACTGTCGATCACCAGCGGCGTCAACGCGATCGCGCATGCGGCCGAGGCGCTGTACACGCCAGATCCGAATCCGATCATCGCGCTGATGGCCGAGCAAGGCATCGCCGCGCTGGCGCGCGCGCTGCCGGCGTTGCACGCCGATGCGTTTGATCGCAGCGCGCGGCACGACGCGCTGTATGGCGCGTGGCTGTGCGGTGCCGCGCTCGGACACGTGGCGATGGGCCTGCACCACAAGCTGTGCCACACGCTGGGCGGCACGTTCAACCTGCCGCACGCCGAAGTGCACACCGTGGTGTTGCCGCATGCGTTGGCCTACAACGCGGCGGCGGCACCACACGCCATGGCGTGCATCGCGCGGGCCATGAGTGCTCGTGACACAGCGGACCCGCTGTCGGCGGCGCGCGCGATCTTTGAATTCACCACGCGCCTGGGCGCGCCGACCTCGCTGCGCGCCATCGGCATGCCAGCCGATGGGCTCGACCGTGCGGCCGACCTCGCGGCGCAAACACCGTATCCCAACCCGCGTGCGCTCGACCGCCAGGCCTTGCGCGCGCTGCTGCAACGTGCCTACGACGGCGCGGCACCGCGAGCCTGAAGTACATCCACAACGAGGAGACCACAATGAAGATGAACCGACGCCAGTTCACCCAATCCACCGCCGCTATCGCGGCGGCGTCTGCGCTGCCGCTGGCGCGCGCCGCCGACGTGGTGAAGATCGGCTACGTGTCGCCGCAGACCGGCCCGCTGGCACCGTTCGGCGAGGCCGACCGCTGGGTGATCGAGCAGATGAAGGCCGCGTTCAAGGACGGCCTGGCGGTCGGCGGTGCCAAGCACGAGGTGCAGATCATCCTGAAGGACAGCCAGTCCAACCCCAACCGCGCCGGCGAGGTGGCCAACGACCTGATCCTGAAAGACAAGGTCGCGCTGATGCTCACCGCGGGCACGCCGGAGACCGCCAACCCGGTGAGCGATGCCTGCGAACTGAACAACCTGCCGTGCATCAGCTCGGTGGTGCCGTGGCAGCCATGGTTCTTCGGCCGCAGGGGCGACCCTGCCAAGGGTTTCGAGTGGACGTATCACTTCTTCTGGGGGCTGGAAGACGTGATCGCCAATTTCACCAATGGCTGGAAGAGCGTGCAGACCAACAAGAAGGTGGGCGGCCTGTTCCCCAACGACGGTGACGGCAACGCCTGGGGCGACAAGGAACTCGGCTTCCCGAAGCCGCTGGCCGGCATGGGCTTCACGTTGCTCGACCCGGGGCGGTTTCAAAACGGCACGCAGGACTTCAGCGCGCAGATCGCGGCGTTCAAGAAGGACAACATCGAGATCGTCACCGGCGTCGTGATCCCGCCCGATGCCAAGACGTTTCTCACGCAGGCGAGCCAGCAAGGCTTCAAGCCCAAGGTCATCACGCTGGGCAAGGCGCTGTTGTTCCCCGGCGCGATCGAGGCGTTGGGCGAACTCGGCGACGGCCTCACCACCGAGGTGTGGTGGAGCCCGTCGCACCCGTTCACCTCGTCGCTCACCAGGCAGAGTGCCAAGGATCTGGCCGCGGCCTACGAGGCCGGCACCAAGCGGCAATGGACGCAGCCGATCGGTTTTGCGCATGCGCTGTTCGAGGTGGCCGCCGACACGCTCAAGCGCGCCAAGTCGCTGAAGGCCGCCGACGTGCGCGACGCGGTGGCGGCGAGCAACCTGGCCACCGTGGTGGGCCCGGTCAAGTGGGGCGGCCAGGGGCCGTTCAAGAACGTCAGCAAGACGCCGCTGGTGCTCGGCCAATGGGTCAAGGGCCCGGCACGCAAGTACGAGCTGGTGATCGTCAACAACCAGGCGGCCACACAGATTCCCACCGGCGGCACGATGAAGCTGATGATGTGATGCGCCACGCGCGGCGGCGAGTGGTCGCCGCCGCACACCGCACCGATCGCGCATGCCCATCCTCGCGTTGCATGGCGTCAGCAAGTCTTTTGGCGCACTGAAAGTCACCGACGACATCACGCTGACCGTCGCGGCCGGCGAGACACTGGGCATCCTCGGCCCCAACGGGGCGGGCAAGACCACTCTCTTCAACCTGATCTGCGGCGACGTGAAGGTCGACGCCGGCCGTGTCGAGTTCGAGGGCGCCGACATCACCGCGCTGCCGCCGCACCGACGCTGCCGGCTCGGCCTCGGACGCACCTACCAGATACCGCAGCCGTTCGCTCAACTGAGCGTGTTCGAGAACCTGGTGACCGCGGCGTGCTTCGGCGGTGGGCAACGCGAGCGCGAGGCGTGGCACACCGCGAGCGTGGTGCTGGCGCAGACCGGGTTGAACAGGCACGCCAACCAGCGCGCCGGCAGCCTGACGCTGCTCAACCGCAAGCGGCTCGAACTGGCGCGCGCGCTGGCCACGCGGCCGAAGGTGCTGTTGCTCGACGAGATCGCCGGCGGCCTCACCGAGCACGAGGCGCGCGAACTGGTGACCGAGCTCGCGCGCATCAAGGCCGCCGGCATGACGATGGTGTG
>JBIODO010000436.1:0-3460 GCA_044445225.1 Burkholderiales bacterium | reverse complement strand
TGCACGATCTCACCGACTTCTCCCGGCACGATGTCGTGCATCGCGTCGTCGACCACGCGCGTCTCCACGTTGAGCGCCGGCCGCCCGGCGGAGCCGGGCTTGCGCAGTTGATCTTCCGGTTTCAGGACCGTGGCGAGCGGCGCGATCTCGGTCTGGCCGTAGAAGTTCCACAGCCGCATGTTGGGCAGCCGCTCGGTCAACTCGCGCATCACCGCCACCGGCATGATCGAGGCGCCGTAGTAGCCCTTGCGCAGGCTCGAGAGATCGCAGCGGTCGAACAGCGGCGAGCGCAGCAGGCCGATCCACACCGTGGGCGGCGCGAAGAACGCGCTGATGCGATGGCGCTCGAGCAGCGGCAGCAGGTTGTCGGGCGTCGGCGTCGCGGTGATGTGGCTGCTCGAGCCGAGGTACACGCAGGGCCCCAGAAAGACGTCGAGCTGCGCGCAGTGGTACAGCGGCAGCGCGTGCAGCACGGTGTCGCCCTCGGCCATTTCGCCGTCGACGATGCAGCTCACGTACTGGTCGATCACCGCGCCGTGCGTCAGCATCGCGCCCTTGGGGGCCGACTCGGTGCCGCTGGTGTAGACGATCTGCAGCAGATCGTCGCGGCCGATGTCGGCCTCGGGCGGCGCGGTCGAGGTGTCGATCAGCGCATCGAATCGCAGCGCGATGCCGGCCGGCGCGGCCGACGCTTGTTCCGATGGCAGCCACAGCAGCCGCTCGACGCGCGTGTCGCGCGACGCGGCGTCCTGGCCGAGCGCCGCCAGGCCGCTGTCGACCGCCAGCAGCCGGGCGCCGGCATGGCGCAGGATGTACGCGGCCTCGTCGGCGTTGAGCATGAAGTTCACGGGCACCAGCACGGCGCCCAGTCGCGCGAGGGCAAATCGCAGGGCTGCAAAGCCGTGCGAGTTGCGCGCCAGCACCGCGACGCGGTCGCCGCGGGTCACACCCTGCGCGTGCAGCCCGGCGGCCAGGCGCGAGGCGACGGCGTCGAACTCGCGCCAGGTCCACGCGGTGTCGCCGCAGCGGATGGCTGGCTTGTCGGGCAAGCGCGCAGCGGTGCGGCGCAGCAGATCGGCAAGGGTCTGGCGGCGGACGGAGGGCGTGGTCATGGCAATCTCTCGCGGCATCTGCAAGGCACTGTAGGCGCAGCGGCGGCCGCTGGCGTCAGGGACAGTCCTAGCGCCGCGAGCCGGCGCCGCGGGGCATGTGCCGCAGCGCGGCACGCCACGCGCTCACTTCGTGCTCTCGCTGCGTGCCAGGTCGTCGTGCTTTTCCTGCAGGTACTCGTCCAGATCGAGCTCGTGCAGTTGGGCGGCATGGCGCTCGGTGAGCGCGAACCAGGCTCGCAGCCGCGCCTCGGTGCGCTCCTGCGCTGGCTTGTCGCTGGTGTCGCAGTGCGCCAGCAACGCCAGGTAGTAGCGGATGACGTTGCGCTCCAACGCGGCGCGTTCGCCGCGTATGTAACTGGGCCGGCCGTCGGTGCCCGGTCCGGCCACGGTGAAGCCGATCTTCGCGCGGCCGGCGGTGGCCAGATAGGCCTGCATCGCCAGCTTGGCCATCAGGCCGTAGCTGTACGCGTACCCCAGGTGCACGAAGCTGCGGTCGTCTGCGAGCGGCACCGCCTCGAACACGATGAGGTAGTCGCTCGTCGACAGCGGCCCGCTCTGCGCCTGCAGCACGACGCGCAGGTAGGTCGCCGTCGCGGCCTCGGCGCGCAACCCGTAGGTCATGCTGTAGGACGCGCCCGCCGCACCCGCCCGTTTCGGGCCGACCACCAGCGTCAGCACGTTGCCGGAACCGACGATCGAGGGCCGGCAGGCATGCACGTTCAGATGCAGAAACAGAAACTCGCAAACGGTGGCCGGCGACCCAAACGTCGCTGCGACCTGGGCGAAGGAGTGATCCACCTCGGCGTAGACGTCGCCCTCGACGCGGTCACCGGCCTCGCGCGAACCCAGCACCACGGGCGCTCCGAAGGTACTGGCGCGCAGTTGCGGCAGAAGCTCGGCATGTTTGGCCTGCAGAACCGCAACGGTGCTTGTCTTCGGCTGTTGCGCCGGCGCGAGCGAGACCGCACCGAACAGGGCTGCCGAGATGCATGCGATCGCAAGCGCCCTGGTGCTGAGGCACAACATGGTCTTGCCCACCTTCCGTGACTGACCCACGCAAGCCTAACTCAGGGCGGCTCGCCCCTGCGGCTGCCGCCCGATGATGCGCTTGTGTTTGCGCGCGGTCGATCGACCGTGCAGCTCGCAGGGATCAACGCAAGAACGACTCGCGAGGTGGCAGCGGTTGCGGGTTCAGCGCCACGGCGTCGAAGCGGCTGTGCAGCGTGGCCAGCAGGGCTTCGCGAGGCGGCAGCGGCTGCGGGTTGATTGACACGGCGTCGAAGCGGCTGTGCAGCGCGGCCAGCAGCCCTTCGCGAGGCGGCAGCGGTTGCGGGTTGATTGACACAGCGTCGACGGCGTGCGAAGTCAAACTCGACCACTGCGATGCTGGCGGCGGGTCGATCGGCGCGGCGAGATGCTGTTGCGACACGGCGGACGCAGCAGCGGCGATGAGGTTGAATGACATGGCGACGCTCCTTGTTGCTGATGGGGCGGCACCCACTGCACCGCGCAACGCATTGCACCCGCTGAACCGGCCTTCGCCAAGACGGGACACTCGGCAGTTGGGAGCGCCACCATTGGGAGCGCTCCCATCGCATCGGCACGCGAGCAGCTAGCGCTCGATGATCCGCTCGACCCAATTGCGCGCCGCGTCGAGCGCAATGCTTAGCACCTCGTCATCGCTGCGGCCTGACTTCGCCGGCACGTGCAGCGAGTGATCGCCCTCGGGCACCCAGTGCAGCGTGGCGGTGCCGCGCAGCGCCTCGACGGTGGGCTCGATCAGGCTGGCGTCGGCCATCTCGTCGCGCGTGCCCTGCACGAACAGCATCGGCACCTTCACCCCGGCCAGATGCTGCGCGCGATCGATCGACGGCTTGCCGGCCGGGTGCAGCGGAAAGCCGAAGAACAGCAGGCCGATCACACCGGGCAGCGGCGAGGCCGATTGCGCCTGCGAGGTCATGCGCCCGCCGAACGACTTGCCACCGGCAAACAACGGCAGGCGGGGTGAGCGCCGCGCCGCCTCGGCGACCGCGGCACGCACCGCGGCGTGCGCCACCTTGGGCACATCGGGCCGGCGCGAGCCGCGCTCCATGTACGGGAACTGGTAGCGCAACGTCGCGATGCCGCGCTCGGCGAGGCCCTGCGCCACGCGCGCCATGAAGGGATGCGCCATGCCGGCACCGGCGCCATGGCCGAACACATAGCACGCGTGCGGCGACGCGGGCGACTCGAACAGGCCCGAGACAGCGTCGCTGCCGTTGATGGGGATGCGGACCGGTTCGGACACTAACGTTGCAACCGGCGGTACGCGCTGAAATGCCGCAGCGCCAGCTGGCCGCGGCCGCGCT
>JBIODO010000435.1:0-3470 GCA_044445225.1 Burkholderiales bacterium | reverse complement strand
CTGGTTCTCTTCGACCGGGAGGCCGCTGGCCGCTGTTGGTTTTGTGGGTTCGCTCATCCGAGGGCTTTCGATTTGGGCCGATGTTAACGACTCAGCCGTCGATTGCCGGCAACTGCCTTCGGGCGCCGTGCGCGTGATCGATGGGAAAATGCCGGCCGCAGCGGCCAGCAACCTGCGCCACGTCAGCACCGAAGCGAGCAACTCCGTGAAGCGAATACTGGTGACCTGGCGGTGCCGGGTTCCTGGGCTCCCACTTGTGCGAGCGGCTGCTCGAGCGCGGCCACGACTCGATGGCTGGATGCCGAACGTGACGTTCGACGAGGGGCTCGATCGGGCCGTGGCGTACTTTCGGTCCGTGCTGCTTTGACGACATTGGCCCGCCCAGGCGGCAGCAGGACGCTCGCGCAGGCGAATGGACCGCAGTTTTCACGGTGCAGGTCACCGGGAGCCTCTGGACGCCGAGGTGCGATGGGATAATTTATATATGTCTCTTGGCATGTCATGAGCATGACGCGCGAGCCCATCAGCGGACGCCCGATTCGCCTAGCGTTGGTCGGTTGCGGTCGCATCGCGGCCAGTCACTTCGCTGCCATTGCCCAGCACCGTGACGAGGTCGAGCTCGTTGGCGTGTGCGACACCAGCGGATCGGCTCTGAGCGCGGCCGCCGAGAAGACGAGGGCCAAGCCCTTTTCGAGCCTCGCCAGCCTGCTGCAGGCCGGCATCGCCGATTGCGTGGCCCTTGCCACACCCAGCGGACTGCACGCAGCGCAAACGATCGAGTGCGCACGCGCCGGCGTGCACGTGGTCACCGAAAAGCCGATGGCCACGCGCTGGCAAGACGGCCTGGACATGGTGCGCGCGTGCGACGAAGCGGGCGTGCGCCTGTTCGTCGTCAAACAGAACCGGCGCAACGCCACGCTGCAGTTGCTCAAGCAGGCGATGGTGCAGCGTCGATTCGGGCGCGTCTATTCAGTGGCGGTTAACGTGTTCTGGACGCGTCCGCAGAGTTACTACGACAGCGCAGCCTGGCGTGGCACCTGGGAGTTCGACGGCGGCGCGTTCATGAACCAGGCAAGTCACTATGTCGACCTGTTGGATTGGATCGTCGGCCCGGTCGAAAGCGTGATGGCCTTCGCCGGCACGCTGGAGCGCCACATCGAGGTCGAGGACACCGGCGTGGCTGCGCTGAAGTGGCGCAACGGTGCGATGGGAACGCTGAACGTCACCATGCTGACCTACCCGAAGAATCTCGAAGGCTCGATCACCGTGCTCGGGGAAACGGGCACCGTGCGCATCGGTGGCGTGGCGGTCAATCGCATCGATCACTGGGAGTTTGCGCAGCCACATCCGATGGACGAGCAGGTCAAGGGTGCGAGCTACAACGTCGACAGTGTCTATGGCCACGGCCATGCGCTGTACTACGACAACGTGATCAAGACCCTGCGTGGCCAGGCACAGGCCGACACCGATGGCCGCGAAGGGCTGCGTGCGCTGGAGTTGCTGATCGCGATGTACCTGTCGGCGCGCGACGGCCGGCGCGTCAGCCTGCCGTTGCAATACTGAGCTTGAAGTGGCGATCACGGTCCACCCCTCGGCCATCGTCGACACGGGTGCGCAACTCGGCGATGGCTGCCGCGTCTGGCATTTCGTGCACATCTGTGCCGGCGCGCGCATCGGACGCGATTGCTCGTTCGGCCAGGGTGTGTTCGTCGGCAACGACGTGGTCATCGGCAACAACGTCAAGATCCAGAACCAGGTGTCCGTCTATGACGCCGTGACGCTGGAAGATCATGTGTTCTGCGGCCCCAGCATGGTGTTCACCAACGTCTACAACCCGCGCGCGGCGGTGCCGCGCAAGAATGAATACCGGCGTACCCTGGTGCGCGAGGGCGCAACGCTGGGCGCCAATTGCACGATCGTGTGCGGCATCACGATCGGCCGCCACGCATTCGTGGCGGCAGGCGCTGTGGTCAACCGTGATGTGGCTGACTTTGCCCTCGTCGCCGGTGTGCCGGCGCGCCCCATCGGCTGGATGAGCCGGTTTGGCGAGCGGCTCGCGTTGCCGCTGCACGGCCAAGGCGAGGCCCGCTGCGCACAAACCGGCGAGCGCTACCGGTTGAGCGGCGACGTCGTCACCGTGGCAAACGGCGAGCCGGCGCGGCCATGAACGCCCGGCAAGGTGGATCGATGCCGGCCATGCCGTTCGCCGACCTGGGGGCGCAATACCAGGCTTTGAAGAGCCAGATCGATGCCCGCATCCAGCGGGTGCTCGACCACGGCCAGTACATCATGGGTCCCGAGGTCCAAGAGCTAGAAGATCGCCTGGCCAGCTACACCGGCGCACGTCACTGCATCACGGTGGCCAGCGGCACCGAGGCGCTGCTGATCGCGCTGATGGCGCTCGGCCTGCGGCCCGGCGACGAGGTGATCACCACCGCGTTCAGCTTCGCCGCCACTGCCGAGATGATCGCTTTGCTCGGAGGCAAGCCGGTGTTCGTCGACATCGAGCCCGACACCTGCAACATCGATGCGGCACTGATCGAGCCCGCGATCACGGCGCGAACGAAGGCCATCATGCCGGTGAGCCTGTACGGCCAATGCGCCGACATGGACGCCATCAATGCCATCGCTGGCCGGCATGGCATCGCTGTCATCGAGGATGCGGCGCAGAGCTTCGGGGCGACCTATGGCGGGCGCAAGAGCGGCCACCTTTCGACACTCGGATGCACGAGTTTCTTCCCCAGCAAGCCACTGGGCTGCTACGGCGACGGCGGTGCCATCTTTACCGACGACGACGAGTTGGCGCGGGCGTGCCGCGAGATCCGGGTGCACGGCCAGAGCGGTCGCTACCAGCACACGCGCGTGGGTGTCGGCGGGCGCATGGATACGCTGCAATGCGCGATTGTGCTGGCCAAGCTCGAGCGGTTCGACTGGGAGCTGCAGCGGCGCCGCTGGCTCGCCGATCGCTACGCCCAAATGTTCGAGGTTTCGAGCCCCGCGCTGCAGCGGCTCGCGGTGCGATCCGAGCGAGACTGCGTGTGGGCGCAGTACACCGTCCTCGTTGATGACCGCCCGCTCGTGCAAGACGCGTTGACCGCCGCGGGCGTCCCCAGTGCGGTCCACTACCCCAAACCGCTCCATCACCAGATTGCTTTCGCGGGTGGCCAAGACCCGGCCGCCTGCGAACGCAGTATCGCGGCCGCGCGGCGTGTGCTGAGTCTGCCGTTCAGCGCCGACCTGAACGAGGCTGACCAGGATCGTGTCGTTGCCGCGCTGACGGCGGCCATGAAAGCCGCTGCGCGAGGGACGCCATCGAGATGATCGAGGCGAATGTGATCGAGGCGACCGGGCGCAAGCAGCGCACGTGACGCCGCGCGACCCGGTGCATCCCCTGGGCAGCCTGCAACGGGACAGTCCGCCGCCGCCGACCGCCGACCGACCGCGGTGGTTCGAGTCGGGCACGGCCCGTT
>JBIODO010000434.1:0-3509 GCA_044445225.1 Burkholderiales bacterium | reverse complement strand
GCTGAGGATGCGCGCGGTCCTGGAACACGGTGATCGGATTCAGGTCTTCGCGGGCCGGGATGTAGCGCAGCGTGAACGCCTCGCCCACCATGTTGGGCGTCTTCGAGTCACGATGCGTGTTGACCGGCAGCACGTCTTGAATGAATTGGTTGCGCAGGCCTCGTTTGAACAGGGCCGTGCACAGCGTGGCGGTACTCACCGCCCTTAACTTGTCGCGAGTCGTGGACTTCATGCATTGCCTTCGAGCTGTGCGCCGGCGCGCTGGATCACGCTGGCCCAGCGCTTGGCCTCCCCGGCGAGGAAGTCGGTGGTCTCCTGCGGGCTCGAGGTCATCACCTCGGCGCCGGCGCCCACCATGCGCGAGCGCATCTCGGGCGTGCGGATCACCTCGATCAGCGCCACGCTCAATCGGTCGGCGATCGGCTTGGGCAGCGACGTCGCGACGGCCACGCCCTGGTAGGTGCCCGATTCGAAATCCTTCACGCCCTGCTCGGCGATGGTCGGCACGTCGGCCAGCAGCGCCATGCGCGTGCGCTTGGACACGCCGATCGCCTTCAGCCGCCCCGCTTGCACCAGCGGCAACGTGGCGAGCATGCCGTTCAGGCACAGCTGCGTGTTGCCCGCGGCCGTGTCGCCGATCGCCTGCGAGCCGCCGCGAAACGGCACGTGCACCCATTTGAGGCCGGTGGCCAGCGCGATGTCGACCACGCCGAGGTGGTTGGCCGATCCCGACCCCGACGACGCCACGTTCATCGGCTTGCTCTGCGACAGCGCGACCAGCTCCTTGATGTTCGACGCCGCCACCGATGGATGCGCCACCAGCAGGTGCGGCGAGTACGCAAGCAGTGTCACGCCCTTGAGCTCGGCCGGCTTGTACGGCATCTCCTTGGTCACCAGCGGCGTGATCGCCAGCGCGCTCATGTCGGACAACAGCAGCGTGTGCTCGTCGGTGGCCTGCGCCACCGCAGCGGCACCGATGCTGCCGTTGGCGCCGGTCTTGTTTTCGACCACCACGTTGGCACCGAGTGCGTCGCCGAGCGGCTTGCTGATCAGGCGCGCGATCACATCGGACGTGCCGCCCGGCGGAAACGGCACGACGATGCGCAACGGCCGGCTTGGCCACGCGGCGGCGGCCCACGCCGGCGCACCGAGCGAAGCCAGCGCGAGCGCTCCAGTCGTGCGAATGAATCGGCGGCGATCGCTCACGCATGTCCCCTGGTGTGGCTCGCTCAGAAGATCACCGGCTCGGTCACCGGCGCCCCGAAGCTTGTTTCGAGAAAATCGAAGTCGCAGCCTTCGTTGGCCTGCAGGATGTGGCGGCTGAACATCCAACCGTAGCCGCGCTCGAAGCGCGGGGCCGGTGGTTTCCAAGACGCCTTGCGGCGCGCGAGTTCGTCGTCGCTCACCTCGAGGTGAATGCGCCGCGCCGGCACGTCCACCGTGATGCGGTCGCCTGTCTTCACCAGCGCGAGCGGGCCACCCACGTAGGCTTCGGGCGAGCAGTGCAGCAGGCAGCCGCCATAGCTGGTGCCGCTCATGCGTGCATCGCTCAGGCGCAGCATGTCCTTCACGCCGGCCTTCAGCAGCTTGGTGGGAATCGGCAGCATGCCCCACTCGGGCATGCCGGGGCCACCCTGCGGGCCGGCATAGCGCAACACGAGGATGTCGTCGCCAGTGACATCGAGCTTCGGATCGTCGACGGCCTGCTTCAACGACGGGTAGTCGTCGAACACCAGCGCGCGGCCGGTGTGCTTCAACAATCGCGCTTCACAGGCGCTCGGCTTGATGATCACGCCGTCGGGCGCCAGATTGCCGCGCAGCACTGCGAGCGCACCCTCGGCGTAAATCGGCTTGTCGAGCGGCCGGATCACGTCGCCGTCGAACACCTCGGCCCCCGCGATGTTGTCGCGCAGGGTGCGGCCGTTGACTGTCATCGCATCGAGCTTCAAATGCGGTGCGATGCGGGTCATCAGCGCACGCATGCCGCCGGCATAGTAGAAGTCTTCCATCAGGTATTTGTCGCCACTGGGCCGGATGTTGGCGACCACCGGCACCGTGCGGCTCGCGGCATCGAAATCATCCAGCGTCACCGGCAGCCCGGCGCGGCGCGAGATCGCCACCAGGTGGATGATCGCGTTGGTCGAGCAACCCTCGGCCATCGCCACGGCGATGCCATTGCGGAAGCTGTCGCGCGTCAACATCTTCTTGGGCGTCAAGTCGTCCCACACCATCTGCACGATGCGGCGCCCGCACTCCGCGCTCATGCGAATGTGGTTGGCATCCGCCGCGGGGATCGAGCTCGCCCCCGGCAGCGTCATGCCGATCGCCTCGGCAATACCCATCATCGTGGCCGCAGTGCCCATCGTCATGCAGGTGCCATGGCTGCGCGCGATGCCCGCCTCCATTTCGGTCCACGCCTCGTCGCTCAGGCGGCCCGCCCGGCGCTCGTCCCAGTACTTGAAGGCATCGGACCCCGAGCCCAGCGTGTGGCCGCGCCAGTTGCCGCGCAGCATCGGCCCCGCGGGCAGGTAGATGCACGGCAAGCCCATCGAGAACGCACCCATCAACAGGCCCGGCGTGGTCTTGTCGCAGCCGCCCATCAGCACGGCACCATCCACCGGGTGCGAACGCAGCAGCTCCTCGGTCTCCATCGCCAGGAAGTTGCGATACAGCATCGTCGTGGGCTTGACCATCGACTCGCTCAAACTGATCGCTGGCAACTCGAGCGGAAAACCACCTGCCTGCAACACGCCACGCTTGACGTCGTCGACGCGCGTCTTGAAGTGCGCATGGCACTGGTTGGCGTCGCTCCAGGTGTTGACGATCGCGATCACCGGCTTGCCGGCGTAATCGGCCGCCGCATAGCCCATCTGCATCACGCGCGAGCGGTGCCCGAACGAGCGAAAGTCGTCGGGCGCGAACCAGCGCGCGCTGCGCAGATCTTGTGGCTTGCGTGGGTTGGTCATCTCGGTGGGTGTGCTGTGATCAGTGTGCTCGACTGCGGAGTTTGGAGGGCGCAAAGCCGCGGGCGGGTATGCGGCGGCGCTCGTGATGCAGCGGTCGTCGCTGCGCGCCGACTCCCCTGCGGTGCTCGGACTCGTGGCCCGTCGCGAAACTCGCTCCGCTCACTGCGTTCGCTGTGCTCGAACAATCGCGACGAGTCAGAAGACGTTGCGCGCTGCGCGCGCGGCCACGAGTCTTCCGCTCCTCGGCGCCGCATAAGTCGCGCCGCCGCACACCCACCCCCGGCTTTGCCGGCACGACCGAGCTGTGCCATCCGCATGCCACGGTGGTGCCCGCAAGGATGCGAGTGGGCAGGTCGGGGCGCGAATGGTAGGCGCCGAGCAGCGCAGCCGCCCAAGGGGCATCGCGCCGCCACAAGGCGGCGCGTCCGCGAGGATGTCGATCTCCGTGCAAAGGCACAGACCGGAAGTCCAATCCCGCCAAGCCAGGGGGACGTCCCGAGCCGCCCAAGGGGGGCGAGCCGGGCAGGGCACCCCGCCAGCACG
>JBIODO010000433.1:0-3519 GCA_044445225.1 Burkholderiales bacterium | reverse complement strand
GTAGTCGTGGTAGCCGATCTTCAAAAAGCGCATCGCCGTCTGCGTGATCGGCAGCAGGCCGCACTGCAATGCGCTGACCGCCATCGACGCGAAGGCGTGGGTGTGGATCACGCAGGCCAGCTCCGACCGCGCGGCATGCACCGCGCTGTGGATCACGTAGCCGGCGCGGTTGATGCCGTAGTCGGGCCCACCGAAATCCGGCCTGGACAGAATGTTGCCTTCGCGGTCGATCTTGAACAGGCTCGACGCGGTGATCTCCTCGTACATCATCCCGTAGGCGTTGATCAGAAAGGCGCCCGGCTCGCCCGGCACGTGCGACGAGATGTGGTTGGCCATCATGTCGGACATGCCGTACAGGTCGACCAGCCGGTAGCAGGCAGCGAGGTCGACACGCGCCTGCCACTCCTGCGGCGTGCATCGAGCCTTCATCGACGCGATCTTCATCGGGCGTTCCTCATCGACGCGTGCCGGGAGATGGCTAGCTGCCGCGGTAGGTGGCATAGCTCCACGGGCTCACCAGCAGCGGCACGTGGTAGTGGCCGGCCGCGTCGGCGATGCCGAAGTCGAGCTGCACCTCGTCGATGAAGGGCGGCTCGGGCAACGCCACGCCGCGCGCGCGGAAGTACGGCGCCACCGCAAACACGAGACGGAAGCGGCCGGCCGCCATGGCCTGCGCGTCGAGCAAGGGCCCGCCCGGATGGCGGCCATCGGCGTCCAGCGTGAAACTCGCGAGGGTCTGCACTTGGCCGACGTTGACGCGCTGCAGCCGCACCGCCATGCCCGCTGCGGGGCAGCCGTGCATCGTGTCGAGCACATGGGTGCTGAGGTGGCCCATCGCTGCAGTCTCCGGTCCTTGCGGGCAGCGGCAAAGTGTATACACTTCTGCGTACAGGTCAATCGTCAGCCGCCGGCATGCCCAGCACACCCACGCGCCGCCCGCCCATGGCCCGCAGCCGCCCAGCACTCCGCGTGGTGCGCACCAGCGCGTCAACCACGGCCGGCGCGCGCAGCGGCCAGCGCGCAGGCGATGATGCCGCAAGCACGGCCACGCAGCGCATCGTCGAATCGATCACCGCCGCCATCGCCGAGCGCCGGCTGATGCCCGGCACCAAGCTGGCCGAGCAGAAGCTGGCCGACATCTTCCGCGTCTCGCGCACGCTGGTGCGCCAGGCCCTGAATCAACTGAGCCGCGATCGCCTGGTGCGGCTCGAGCCGGCGCGCGGCGCGTCGGTGGCGAGCCCCAGCGTGACCGAGGCCAGGCAGGTGTTCGAGGCGCGGCAGCTGATCGAAGGCGCGATGATCAGGCAGCTGGCCCGCACGATCACGCCGGCGCAAATCGCCGAGCTGCGCATGCACCTGAACGGCGAGCGCACCGCCATCACCCGCACCGACATCTCGGGCCGCACGCGGCTGCTGGCCGACTTTCACGTGGTGCTGGCGCGCATGATGGGCAACGAGGTGGTGGCACAGTTGCTGGGCGACCTGCTGACGCGCTCGTCGCTGATTTCGCTGATGTACCAGTCCACGCACTCGGCGCAAGCCTCGTTCGAAGAGCACGTGGCGATCGTCGACGCGCTGGAGCGCCACGATGCGCGCGATGCGGTGCGGCTGGCGCAGCGGCATCTGCAGAGCGTGGAGCGCAACCTGCGGCTCGATCCGCGGCGGCCCGATCTGGCGCTGGTGCTGAAGAACCCATGAGCACCGCACGGCCGCTCCGAAGGTGCTCGCTCCCCCTCGGGGGGAAGGCCCGCAGGGCCAAGGAGGCAGCATGAACGCTGACGCGGCCGCCGCCTACCCGCGCGACCTGCGCGGCTATGGCCGTGCGGTGCCGCATGCGCGCTGGCCCGGCGGCGCACGCATCGCGGTGCAGTTCGTGCTCAATTACGAAGAGGGCGGCGAGAACAACGTGCTGCACGGCGACCCGAGCTCCGAGACCTTTCTGTCCGAGCTGATCACCGCGCAAGCCTACGAAAACCGCCACATGACGATGGAGTCGATGTACGAGTACGGCTCGCGCGCCGGCGTGTGGCGCATCCTGCGCGAGTTCGAGCGGCGGCGGCTGCCGCTCACCGTGTTCGGCATCGTGTCGGCGCTCGAGCGCTACCCCGAGCTGGTGGCCGCGTTCCTGGAAAACGGCTACGAGATCGCCAACCACGGCCTGCGCTGGATCCACCACCAGCACATGCCCGAGGCCGCCGAGCGCCACCACATCGGCGTGGCCGACCAACTGCTGCGCCAACTCACCGGCGGCGAGTGGCCCCTGGGCTGGTACACCGGCCGCGACAGCCCGAACACGCGCCGCCTGGTGGTCGACCTAGGCGGCTACGAGTACGACAGCGACTACTACGGCGACGACCTGCCGTTCTGGATGCGGGTCACCAAGAGCGACGGCACGACGGTGCCGCACCTGGTGGTGCCGTATTCGCTCGACACCAACGACATGCGCTTCGTGCAGACGCAGGGCTTCAACACCGGCGACCATTTCTTCACCTACCTGCGCGACAGCTTCGACACGCTGTACGCCGAGGGCGAAGAAAAGCCCCGAATGATGTCGATCGGCATGCACTGCCGCGTGCTCGGCAAGCCCGGGCGCATCGGTGCGCTGCAGCGCTTTCTCGACCACATCGAGGCGCACGACCGTGTCTGGGTGTGCCGGCGCGTCGACATCGCGCGCCACTGGAAGGCGACGCATCCATTCCGGGAGGCCGCTGCATGAGTGCACGGCCGCAGCCGCTGACGCTGCAGTGGCTCAACGGCGCGCCCACAGCGCAGGCGCAAGAGGCGCTGGCCGGCATCTACGAACATTCGCCGTGGATCATCGAGGCCGCGTTGTCCGGGCGGCCGTTCGCGACGCTGGCGGCACTCAAGCGCGCGCTGGTCGAGGTGGTGCGCGAGGCCGGCCGCGAGCGGCAACTCGGCCTGATCCGCGCCCACCCGGAGCTTGCCGGCAAGGCCATGGTGGCCAAGACGCTGACCGCCGAATCCACGCACGAACAAGGCAAGGCCGGGCTCACCGATTGCACGCCCGCCGAACTCGCGCGCATCCAGCAACTCAACGCCGACTACAACGCCAAGTTCGGATTTCCGTTCATCCTCGCGGTGCGCGGTCCGCGCGGCGCCGGCTTGAGCAAGCACGAGATCATCGCCACCTTCGCGCGCCGCCTGGCCAACCACCCCGAGTTCGAGCTCGCCGAGTGCCTGCGCAACGTCCATCGCATCGCCGAGCTGCGGCTGGACGACCAGTTCGGCGCCGAGCCCGCGCTCGGCAACCTGATCCTCGACTGGGCCGAACAACTCGCGCAGCACAGCGACCCCGGCTACGCCGAGCGTGGCGAGCTGACGGTGACCTATCTCACCGATGCGCACCGTGCCTGCGCCAAGCAACTGTCGCACTGGATGAGCGAGGACTGCGGTTTCGACGACGTGGCCATCGACGCGGTAGGCAACGTCGTCGGCATCTACCACGGCAGCGATCGCGACGCGAAGCGGCTGCTCACCGGCAGCCACTACGACACCGTG
>JBIODO010000432.1:0-3561 GCA_044445225.1 Burkholderiales bacterium | reverse complement strand
GGGCTGGCCGGGCCGCGCGGACTGCCGGCCGTGGTGGTGCAGACGCTGCACCAGGCCTTCAAGACCGCGATGTACGACCCGGCCCACATCGCCGAGCTCGCCAAGTACGACCAGGAGCTGGCCTACCTCGGCCCCGAGGACTATGCGCAGGCGATGCGGGAGGCCTATCAGGCCGAGCGGCGCATCGTCGAGCGGCTGGGTCTGGCGCGCGCGAACTGAAAGCAACGGCGCTGCGCGCCCGCGTGCCACGCGCCCCAGCCGGCGCACCTCAACGGGGCTGCAGCAGCCCCACGACCTCAGAGTGCGCCTGTTGGCTGGCAATCTCGAACGCAGTCAAGCCGCGGTCGTCGCGCAGGTCGCTGCGCGCACCGCGTTGCAGCAGCAGACGCACCACCTCGGCATGGCCCTGTCCCGCGGCCCACATCAGCGCGGTGAGCTGATGCTCGTCGGTGGCGTCGATGGCCACACCGGCATCGAGCAGCTCGCGCACCACCTCCGCATGGCCCTGCGCGGCCGCATAGACCCAGGCGCTCTTGTGCATGCGATCGCTGGCGTCGGTGCGAGCGCCAGCGCGCAGCAGGTCGCGCGCGATCGCGGCGTGGCCACCGTAGCTGGCTGCCATCAGCGGCGTCACGCCCTCGAGCGACGCCAGGTTCACATCGGCGCCGGCGCGCAGCATCGTGGTGGCAAGCGCAGCCTGCCCCTTCTCGCAGGCCAGCAGCAAGGCGGTCTTGCCCAGGCGGTTGCGCGAGTTCGCTGCCGCGCCTGCGGCCAACGCGCGCTCGACGGAGTCAACTTCGTTGTTGCGCGCGGCCACCAACAGTTGAGCGTTCAAGTTGGGATTGGTCGCTGCCTGCGCGCAAGCGGCGCCAGCCCACATCACCGCCAGCGCGGCGAGTGCGGAGCGGGCCCAGCGGCGTCGGCACGACCGGGTGTTGTCGAATCGCGATGGCTCGGTGTCGCCCATGTTCCACTTTCGATTCAATCCCGCTATTCTCGTCGTGTCAGTGACGCGCGACCCGACCCCAGCCACATGTTGTCGTTGTGACTATCGCCGAGCCCTCCACGTTGCGATGCCGCCGGTGCCGCCCGATCGGGCGCCGGTGCCTTGAGGTCTGACATCGAACAACAGGAGACAACGATGGCAATCATCGGTTCGCGCCCGTGGGCGCGTGTGGCCATGGCAAGTGCGTTGTGCACGCTGGGTTCAGCGGCTGCGCTGGCGCAGGAGGTGCAAGGCGCTGGCACCGCGACCGGCTCGCCGGTGGGCAAGAACGTGTCGGTGTCGCAGGCCCGGCTCGATGCTGCGGCGCGCGACGCCGAAAGCTTCCTGCACTCCAACGGCAACTACGCGCAGACGCGTTATTACGCGGCCAGCCAGATCAACACCAAGAACGTCGGCAAGCTGAAGCCAGCGTTCGTGTTCCAGACCGAAGTGGTCGAGTCGATGGAAACCGCGCCGATCGTGGCTGACGGCGTCATGTACATCACCACGTCGTACAACCACCTCTACGCGCTCGACGCCAAGACGGGCAAGGAGTTCTGGCACTACAAGCACAAGCAGGGCCCGGTCACCACCTATTGCTGCGGCCCCAACAACCGTGGCGTGGCGATCATGAACGACCGCGTCTACATGGGCACGCTCGACGCCAAGCTGGTGGCGCTCGAAGCCAAGACCGGCAAGGTGCTGTGGGTGACGCAGATCGGCGACCCTGAGCAGGGCTACAGCGAGACGATGGCGCCGGTGGCGGTGAACGGCAAGATCCTGATCGGCACCAACGGCGGCGAGTACGGCATCCGCGGCTTCGTCAAGGCGTACGACGCCAACAACGGCGCGCTGCTGTGGACGTTCAACACCATTCCCGAGAAGGGCCACGAGGGCGTGTGGGCCGTCAACGACGCCACCAACCGCAACATGCTGCGCGACATCGCGGCCGAGAAGGCGCAACTGGCCAGCGGCGGCGGTGACTTCTACAAGACGCTGGGCGGCGGCGTGTGGATGGCGCCGGCGGTCGACAAGGAAACCAACACGGTGTTCTTCGTGGTCGGCAACCCGAGCCCCGACCTGTACGGCAAGGAGCGCCCGGGCGACAACCTGTACACCGACTCGATCGTCGCGGTCGACCTCAACACCGGCGAGAAGAAGTGGCACTACCAGTACGTGGCGCACGACGTGTGGGATTTGGACGCGGTGTCGCCGGTGATCCTCACCGAGGCCAAGGACAAGGCCGGCAACATGCGCAAGGTCGCGATCCACGGCGGCAAGACCGGCCACGTGTACGTGCACGACCGCGCCACCGGCGAGTTGATCCGCTTCTCTGACGCGATGATCCCGCAGGAGAACATGTGGGTGCTGCCCACCTCCAGCGGCGCACGCATGCTGCCCGGCGCCAACGGCGGTGTCGAGTGGAGCCCGATGGCGATCAATCCGAAGCACCGCCTGGTCTACGCGGCCAACCTGCACCAGCCGATGACGTATCACGTCGAGGAGGCCAAATACCCCGGCGGCAAGCTGTGGCTCGGTGGCGCGTTCAAGGTCATCCCCAGCGAGAAGCAGTGGGGACGTCTGGCGGCGGTGAACATCGACACCGGCAAGCTGGCGTGGAAGGTCGACACCGAGCAGCCGCTGATCGGCGGCGTGCTCGCCACCGCGGGCGACCTGGTGTTCAACGGCGAGGGCAACGGCTACTTCCGGGCCTATGACGCAGGCACCGGCAAGAAGCTGTGGGAGTTCCAGTGCGGAGCCGGCGTCAACGCACCCGCAGTGAGCTACATGGTCGGCGGCAAGCAGTACGTCGCAGTGGCTGCGGGCGGCAACACGCAGCTCGACTTCAAGCGCGGCAACTCGGTGTTTGTCTTCGCCTTGCCTTAATGACCCACCCCCGAAGCGGCCAACGGCCGCTCCCCCATCGAGGGGGCAACACCAGCGGACCGGCAAAGCCGGATCCGCGGTGTTTGCTTGGGCCGATCGCAGCGGTGCTGGCCGCGGCGGCGATGGCATCACACAGCGCCGCGGCACAAACGCAAAGCGCACCATCAAAGGCCGCCGTGTGCGTGGCCTGCCACGGCCCCGGCGGCAACTCGACGCAGGCGCTGTTTCCGATCCTCGCTGGCCAGACCGCACGCTACCTGTACCTGCAGCTGCGTGACTTTCAGGAGGGCCGGCGCAGCGACCCGGCGATGTCGCCGATGGTCAAGGACCTGACACGCGACGAGATGCGCGAGTTGGCCGACTACTTTGCGGCGCAGAAGCCCGCGCCGCAGAACTTCAGATCCGACCCGCAGAAGGTGAAGCTCGGGCGCGCGAAGGCCGAAGAAACGCTGTGCACGATGTGCCACCTCGGCGGCTTCGCAGGGCAAAACGAGATCCCGCGCGTGGCCGGCCAGCACTACGACTACGTGGTCAAGCAGCTGCGCGATTTCAAAGACAAGCGCCGCACCAACGATGCCGGCAACATGAGCGCCGTGTCAAAGACCTTGAGCGACGCCGACATCGACAACCTCGGCCACTTTCTGGCCGGCCTGTAGCTACAGCTCGTACCAGGCGATGCCAACCACGCC
>JBIODO010000431.1:0-3566 GCA_044445225.1 Burkholderiales bacterium | reverse complement strand
TTGGCTGCGCGACACCATCTCAGGCAGCGGGTGCAGGAAGTCGGCCGTGCGGGTCGTAGGGTGGCTCGATTCAACGACCAGATCCATGGCGGGCTCCTAGCTGCGGCGCACGCCGCGCACCGGCAGAGACACCAACGCGAAGCCCTGGTTGAAGGCGCCACGCGTCACCAGCGTGAACTTGAACCACGCGCCGCCGGCCACCGCGAGCACGCCGCTCACCATCTGCAGCGCTCGTGCCGCATCGGCGGGCAGCGATGCGATGACGGCGAGCAGTGCGATGGCCAACGGCAGCAGCGTGCAGGCCCTGAAGACCATGCCGGCGCGGTCGAGCGCGATCAATGCAGGCCGCGCCGCGCGGATGCGTTCGCGCCAGGGGACCCACGCCAGCGCGCGAGCCAACAGCGTGAGCGCAAACAATGCCCATTGCACCCAGGTCGCGGCGTCGGTGAGCGCCACCAGCAGCAGCAACAGGCCGGCGCCCTCCGCCAGCGCGGTGGCCACGATCAGCGGCACCAGGCGCGGCTCGCGCCAGGCCGGGATGCCCTTGGCCGCCTGCAGGATGCGGGCCTGGCAAAACACGAAGATTGCGGCAAGCCCTGCCGCCACGTGCGGCATCAACGGCACGTCGAGCCACGCCGCAGCCACGGCGGCGAACAACAGCGGCGCGACGATCGCCTCGCGCGACATCCACGACGTGCGCGGGTTGAAGTACACGTGCATCGCGCGCCACGGGCGGCCGATCTCCAGCCACACCGAACTCAGACCCAGGCCGACCCACGCCGCACCCCACAGCAACAGCCAGTGCGGCGCATTCAGCAGCGCGGCGCACACGATCAGGCCGCCGCCAGCGCCGCCGCAGATGAAGTTGCCCGCTGCGCGCCAGTCCCAGCTTTGCTGTTGCCACGGATTCGGACCGAAGCTCATCGCACCTGCTCCTGTTTGTCGTCGGAGCGCGTGTCGTTGCGGTCCCACAGGTAGAAGAAACCCGGGCCGGTGCCTAACTCCTCGTGCATGCGGAAATGCTGGTTCTCGGCCAGCAGGCGCGACACCTTGCTCGCGGGATCGTCGGCATTGCCGAACGCCAGCGCGTCGGCGATGCAGGCGTTCACGCAGGCCGGCGTGGCCTCGGGGTCGACGCCCGGGGTGAGCCCCTTGTCGAGACCAGCGTCGATGCGATCGACGCAGAAGGTGCACTTGGTGGCCACGGCCAGCCGCGCGTCGTCGCGGCGTTGTTCCTCGTGCGCGCTCGGCCGGCCATAGGCGAACGTGGCGCGCTCGGTCTTGTAGCGCGCCTGGTACGGGCAGGCCACTGCGCAGTAGGCGCAGCCGATGCACAGGTCGTAGTCGATCGTGACGATGCCGTCGGCGCGCTTCTTCGTCGCCGTGGTCGGGCACACCGACAGGCACGGCGGATCGTCGCAATGCTGGCAACCGACGGGCACGAAGGCGCGCTGCACGTCGGGGTACTCACCGAACTCCATGTCGATCACGCGACGCCACTGCACACCCGGTGGCGTCGCGTTGGCGTGTTTGCAGGCCGCGGTGCAGGTCTGGCAGCCCACACAGCGCCGCAGGTCGGCGACCATCGTCCAGCGGGTCATGTGTGCCCCCTGCGGACTGCGACGCGCACGATGTCGGCGCTCGAGCCGGTGGCGTCGGTCAAGTCCATCGACATCGTGGCCAGCGTGTTCAGGCTCGGCACGCCGAAGTCCTTGGCCAGCGGCGTGGCCCAGTGCTGGAACTGGCCGATCAGCAGCAGCGTATCGGGGCGGATGCCTTGCTTCAACACCGCCTTGCCGCGGACGCTGCGCTTCGGTGTGGCCAGCTCGATCTCGTCGCCGTCGGCGATGCCCAGCTTGTCGGCCGTGCGCGTGTTGATGATCACGCCGCGGTGGCCGGCCACGTTCTCGGCCACCTCGCGGATCATCTGCACGCCGGCGTTGCCGCCCCACGCGTACTGCATGCTGCGCGCGGTCAACAACCAGAACGGATAGTCGACACCCCTGCCGCCGGCGGCGGTGACGATGCCTTCCCAGAGCGCCGGGAAGTCCTTCCACGCCGGCAGCGCCTGGTACTCGGCCATCTGCTTGTCCCACCAGCGCATGTCGTGCTCGTGCAGCCGGCGCTGCAGCTCCGCGCCCACGCGTTGCAACCGCTCCTGGTAGGGCATCTCGAAGCGCAGCCCGCGCTCGACCATCGTCGGGTACAGGTACCACTGCAGGCGCGGGAACGGCTTGGTCGCCAAGCCCTGCTCCTTCCACCAGTCCAGGCCATGCGCATGCGCGCCGTCGCTCAGCTCGGCACTTGCGGCGCGACACACGGCGTCCCAGATCTCCTCGCGCGTGTGGGCGCAGTCGGGTTGCAGCGAGAAGTCGCCGTACTCGCCCTTCAGCGCCACACCGCCCGCTCCCTTGTTGATGGCCGCGTTGTAGCGTTCGAGCAGCGCGCAGCGGCGCGCCAGTTCGGTGGCGATGTCGGTGAAGTCGCGCGCCTCGCCACGCATCGGCACCACGGGCTGGCGCAGCGCGAAGCCCTGCTGGTCCCAGAACTGCTCGACGTACTTGGTGCCGCCGATGCGGATCAGCTGCAGGCCCTCGAGATCGGTGGCGTCGGGCAGCAGGATGTCGGCGTAGTGATTGGTCTCGTCGCGCGTGTAGGCCATCGCGACGACGAACGGGAAACGCGCGATCTTTTCGCCGAGCGCATCGGTGTCCCAGAACGAGATCGCGGGATTGGTGCGGTAGACGAACCAGACGTCGGGCAACGTGACGGTGGCCAGGCCGTTGGGCGTGCCGTCGAGGAACATCCACGAGAAATGCGTCGGCCCCAGCGCCTGGCTCCAGGCGCCGTTGCCGACCAGCGGCACCATGCTGCGGTAGGCGTTGCGGATGTTCGGCCGTGGCGACCAGTGCGCCTTGTCGGTCGGGTTCATCGGATAGTTCATGAAGCCGTCGGGCCCGGGCTGTGCGCTTTGCAGCCGTTCGGACATCGGCCGCACCAACCGTACCGTGGTACCCAGCGTGCCGCCCGGCACCTCGAGCGCGCCGACCAGCGTGGCCAGCAGCGTGCGCGCCCAGCAGCTTTCGTAGCCGCCCCAGCCGTTGTTGACCGTCTTGCCGAGCGTGACGGCCACCGGGCGATAGGGCAAGGTCTGGCCCTCGATCTGAATCGTCTGGCCGACGCATGCGTGCTCGACGAATTCGTGCGCGATCTTGCGCATCGTTGCGGCCGGCACGTCGCACACACCCTGCGCCCACTCGGGCGAATAGCCGCGCATGTGCGCCACCAGCTTGTCGAAACCGGTCTCGCCGTCGAGCAAGCCTTCGGCCAGCACTTCGTCGTCGGCGCCGATCTCGATCGCATCCACCTGCACGCGACCTTCGAGCCGCTCGGCAATGCCGACGGTGTCGTGTGGCACCGCACGGTTGCTCAGCGTGTCCCACACCAGCGGCTTGCGCGTGGCGCGATCGCGCAGGTAGGTGCCGTGCGGCCCGACCAGATAGGGCGACGCAGTGCGCTGCTGGAGATGCGGCAGGTCGAGCCGCTCGCGCGGCATCTCGTGCAGC
>JBIODO010000430.1:0-3595 GCA_044445225.1 Burkholderiales bacterium | reverse complement strand
TCGAGGTATCGCCAGGCGTCGAACAGGTTGGGCCCGAAGCCCGAGCGCTGGATCGATTTTAAGAACTGCTTGGGGATGATCGCGTCAGTGTCGACGTTGGCGCGATCCATCGGCGCCACGAGGCCCTTGTGCACGGTGAAGGCGTGCATGGTCTGAATCCCTTGTCAGGAGAAGCGGCGCACGTCGACGAAGTGGCCATTGAGCGCAGCGGCGGCCGCCATCGCCGGGCTCACCAGGTGTGTGCGGCCGCCGGCGCCTTGGCGCCCTTCGAAGTTGCGGTTGCTGGTGGACGCGCAGCGCTCGCCGGGCTCCAGGCGGTCGGCGTTCATCGCCAGGCACATCGAGCAGCCGGGCTCGCGCCACTCGAAGCCGGCAGCCTTGAAGATCTCGTGCAGGCCCTCTTTCTCGGCTTGCGCTTTGACGAGGCCCGAACCCGGCACCACCATCGCCAGCCGCACGTTGGGCGCCACGCGCGAGCCGATGCGGCGCACCACGGCGGCGGCTTCGCGCAGGTCTTCGATGCGGCTGTTGGTGCACGAACCGATGAACACCTTGTCGATCGTGATGTCAGCCAGCGGCTTGTTCGGCGCCAGGCCCATGTAGACCAGCGCGCGTTCGATCGCGTCGCGCTTGGTCGCATCCTTCTCGCGCTCGGGGTCGGGCACGCGGTCGTCGATGCCCAACACCATCTCGGGCGACGTGCCCCAGGTTACCTGCGGCTTGATCTGCGCCGCGTCGAGCTCGACCACCTTGTCGAAGCGTGCGCCTTCGTCGCTGCGCAAATGGCGCCATGCGGCAACTGCCTGATCCCACTCGACGCTCCTGGGTGCGAACGGGCGGCCCTTGACGTAGTTGACCGTGGTGTCATCCACACCCACCAAGCCGGCTCGCGCGCCGGCTTCGATCGCCATGTTGCACACCGTCATGCGGCCTTCCATCGACAGCACCCGGATCGCCGAGCCGCCGAACTCGATGGTGTAGCCGGTGCCCCCTGCGGTGCCGATGCGGCCGATGATCGCCAGCACGATGTCCTTGGCGCTGCAGCCGCGCGGCAGCGTGCCATCGACCTTGACGAGCAGGTTCTTCATCTTCTTGGCCAGCAGCGTCTGCGTGGCCAGCACGTGCTCGACCTCGCTGGTACCGATGCCGAAGGCCAGCGCACCAAACGCGCCGTGCGTGCTGGTGTGCGAGTCGCCGCACACCACCGTCATGCCAGGCAGCGTGGCGCCGTTCTCGGGCCCGATCACGTGCACGATGCCCTGGCGCTTGTCGAGAAACGGGAAGTACGCGGCGGCGCCGTGCGCCTTGATGTTGGCGTCGAGCGTGGTGATCTGCAGCTTGCTGATCGGATCGGCAATGCCGTCATAGCCCTGCGCCCAGCCGGTGGTGGGCGTGTTGTGGTCGGCGGTGGCCACCACCGAGCTTGTGCGCCAGACCTTGCGCCCGGCCAGGCGCAACCCTTCGTAGGCCTGCGGGCTCGTCACCTCGTGCACCAAGTGGCGGTCGATGTAGAGGGTGACGGTGCCGTCATCCTCGGTGTGGACGACGTGGTCGTCCCAGAGCTTGTCGTACAGCGTGCGGGCGTTCATGGCAGTGTCGCGGGGTGTGCGTGTGAGTGTGAACCGTTATCGTGATGGCCGGTGAAATCAGGCCGCTCGCGAACGGGCTTGCGTCTTGGCGACGGGTGCGGTCGGCCGCCTGGGCGGCGGGCACAGCGTATCGACGAAGCGCCGCAGCGACGGCGGTAGCACCTCTTGGCGACGCACCGCCAGCAGGTAGCTGCGCTGCGCCCAGTCTTCGTTCAGTGTCAGCGGCTGCACGCGAAACACCTTGGCGAAGCGCTCGGCCACCACAGCAGGCAACACCGCGACGCCGAGGCCCGCCTCGACCAGTTGCGCGATGGCGTCGAACCCGTGCACTTGCATGCGCGCGTTCAACGTGCGGCCCAGCGCTTGCGCGCGTTCGCGCATCTGCTCCTGCGCCGCGGCGCCCGCATGCAGGCCCACGATGTCGTGGTCGAGCAGCGCGTCGAAGCGATGCCCAGTGCGGCGAGCCAGCGCATGACCGCGCGGCACCAGGATCGCCAGCATGCCCTCGCGGTAGGGGTTGCAGTCGAGCCCGGCCTCGCGCGCCGGCCCGACGAAGACGCCCGCATCGGCCCGCCCCTCGGCCACGGCACCCTGCACGTCGACACTGGTCAACTCTTGCAGGCTGACGCGGATGCCGGGGTTCGCCTTCGCAAACGCCGCCAGGTCGGCCGGCAGGTGCTCGGCGATGGCGCTGGCATTGGCCGCGATGCGCAAGTGGCCCTTGATGCCGCGCGAGAACTCCACCACCTCGCTCTCCAACGCATGCAGCGATGAATGCAGCGTGCGGATGTGCCGCAGCAGCGCGCGCCCCGCTTCGGTGGGCTCGACGCCACGCGCACGGCGCTCGAACAGGCTCACGCCCAGGCGCGACTCCAGGTCCGACACGCGCTTGCTGGCCGCGGCCAGCGCCAGGCTCTCGCGCTCGGCGCCGCGGGTGATGCTGCGGGTGTCGGCAATGGCCAGCACGAGGTTCAGGGTGGTGAGGTCGAAGCGCATGGCACCGATGGCGCGCGCGAGGCCCAATCTTGGCTCGCGGCGAACACAAGGCGATGCGCCAATTGTGAACCGAGGCTTCGCGATTGGCGAAGGCTCGAGGGCCAACTCCCCGGTTCACCTCGCTAGCCGCGCAGGCTATTGCTTGCCGCAGCCGCCGCTCACCGACACCGTGCCGTCCTTGCACTCGGTGAGGATGGCGTCCGATCGGGATGCCCCCGCCGCAGCCGTGCCACTCTTGCAACCGTTCGAGGGGCTCGAGGCCACAGCGTCCGCCTGCCCTCGCACATAGACGATCTTCTTGGCACCGCTCGCGCACGAGCCCACCACTTTGCCGGGCACCGAGGCCGCTGCATCCACCACCGACAGCGTGAAGTGTTCGACGCCCGCGTCGCGAATCTTGGTGTCGATCTGCGCGCGCAGGGGCTCGCAGGTGTCCGCTGCTGCGGCGGCACCCGCCAGCAGGCAGGCGAACGCGGCGACAACGGCAACGCACTTGGGCGCGCCGCTGACGAGGCGCTTGGGGGCCCTCCGGCTGGGCAACGTGGTCGTCGCGGAACTTGAGGTACCGTCAGCGCGCGCGGTCATGGTGCGACCATCGAAAAGCTGCAAAAGTGGCTGGGAATTATTGCTCGCCCCGTCTGGGCACGGCCGGGCGGGTTTTGACGGGGACGGGCGTGCCGGGGCGCAACCAATAATGCACGCGTCGGAGCTTGGTGAGGACGATGGCGAAACGGCATGGTGCCGACTCGGAGAACAACGACGAACGACCCAGCGGCCCTGCGTGTCGCCGCGCGCACACCCGCGGCCGCGCCCGGCGATGACGCCGAACTCCTGGCTGCCGCGCTTGCGCTGCACGAGATCCGCGATCCGACTCGACTGCCGCAACAGATCGTCGATGTCGTAAGTCTTCGGCCGTGCCACCAGGCCGCCCACCTCCAGCGACCAGGGCACCGGCCGAAAGCGCCCAACGTGACGCCAGACCGATTTGCCACCCGAGAACTCGTAAAAGT
>JBIODO010000429.1:0-3602 GCA_044445225.1 Burkholderiales bacterium | reverse complement strand
GCGGAGCGCGCCGTGGTGAAGCCGAAGCCCATGGCACCGGCGTAGCTCATCACCGTGATGTTGAGCGCGAGGCCGTGCCCGACGATCGATAGCGGCCAGTAGGTCGCCATGCGCGCGCCGGCTGCGTAGAGCGGCGCCGTCGGCCCGGGCACGTTGGAGATGACGACGTTGGCCAGGTTCGGCATCGTGTCGGCGACGCCCGGGCGCCCGTATAGCGAAGTCATGGTCTGCATCAGCCAGGGCAAGCCGATGGAGGGGAAGTCGGTCGGGGTCACGCCGCGCGCGACCTTGGCCTGTTGCTTGGCGGCGAGCGCCGCGTCGCGGATGGCGCGCAACCGCTTCACCGGATCGGCAATGTGCGTGTTCAGGCTCACCAGCCCCATCGTGGCCTGGGTCGTGTACTCGCTGTTGCCGGCCTCGCGCAGCGAGATGGGCATGGCTGCGATCAGCGGCTTCTTCGGCAGGCCGCCGTGCTGTTTCAGGTAGCGGCGCAGCGCGCCACTGCACAGCGCGAGCACGACGTCGTTGAGCTTGGTCTCGTGCGCTTCGGCCAGCTGCTTCAAGGTATCGAGCGGAATCGACAGCGCCGCGAAGCCGCGTTCGCCGGTGATCTGCATGTTGAGCAGCGTCTTCGGTGCGAAGGAGGCATTCGCCCTGGACGGGCCCGGCGCCTTGCCGGCATTCGCGCCGAACAGGCCGGCCAGCGTCTTCAAGACATCGGGCAGCTGCCTGATCAACTTGAGGTATTGGCCGGCGTCGTGCCTCAGTGCGATGGCCGCAAGCTCGGCCATGCCCGGATGTTCGGCCACCGGCAACTGCCCGCGTCGAATGCGGCGTGGTTTCGGCGTCAGATCGAACAGCACCTGCATCATCAGCACGCTGGCTTGCCCGTCCATCGTTGCGTGGTGGACCTTGAGGTAGTAGGCCGCATCGCCGTTGTCGAGGCCGTCGATCACGGTGATGCGCCACAACGGGCGGTCGCGGTCGAGCAACTCCGAATGCAGCCGGCCGACGCAGTCTTCGAGCTGTGCCTGGGTGCCGGGGCGGGGCAGGGTGAGGCGCTGCAAGTGATAGTCGAGATCGACCGGGTCGTCCTCGATCCAGACCGGGTTGGCGAACTGCAGCGGCATCGGCGCCAGCTTGCGGGTGAACACCGGCACCAGGTGCAGGCGCTTGGCCAGCTCGCGCCTGAAGTCGTCATAGAAATCGCCCTTGTAGCCGGGCGGCAGCGCATAGCGGCTCAGCGCCCCCACGTGCTGCGGCGTCTCGGGGGTCTCCATGTGCAGAAAGGTTCCGTCGAGTCCACTTACGGTCTTCATGTCGCGTCACTCCACGGATGCGGTGCCTTGCCGGCAGGTCCGGTCGGGTGGCACGCGCGATGTCAGGCTGAAAGCGCTTCGTCGATCGAAGCTTACACAGAGCGCGCATCGCGAGCCGGCACAGGTGCTCGATCCTGGATCGGCCAGCCATGGCCGAGAATGTCCGGTGCCGACCCTCGGCCAGGAACCGAGCCGCCATGAAGCCTTTTGCCGACCTTCCCGCGCTGTGCGGGCCACTGCGTCGACCGCGCCAGATGCTGGCCGAGCAGGTGTACGACAGCCACAAGTCGATCCACGACGACGCGACCGCGGCCAGGCTCGGCCTGCGCGCCGGGCCGATCGAGGGGCCGACGCACTTCAGCCAGTTCGACCCGCTGCTGCACCATCTCTTCGGCCAGGCCTGGTTCGAAAGCGGCTGCATCAGCGCGCACTACCAGAACATGGTCGTCGAGGGCGACGAGGTGCGCGCCTTCGTTCAGCTGCCGGCCACCGGCGCGCGCTCGACGCGCATCTGGGCCGAAAAGCGCGACGGCATGCCGGTGCTGACCGGCACCGCGTCGGTCGAAGCCGACGCGGCCGATGACTCCAGCGAGATCCGCCAGCGTCTGGCCAGGTTGCGCCCGCCGGGCCAACTGGTCATCAACCGCGACCTGCGTGTCGGCCAGAAGGGTGCCGGCAACCCGGAAAAGGTCCGCATGGGTTTCACGCAGCACATGGGGCCGCACTACCCGTTTTCGCTGGCCGACAAGCTGAACGTGATCACCGAGCCGTGCCCGTGGTACACGCCGGAGGGCGGCGCCGCATCGCCGTGGGGCCGCGCGATCATTCCGATCGAGATGATCAGCGTGCTGCTGGGCAGCACCATGGACCAGGCCGGCTTTCGCGGGCGCGGCCCGGCGGTGGGCCTCTTCGCGGGGCAGGAGATCCGGCTGATCCGGGGCCCCTTGTTTGTCGACCAGCCTTACGAACTGGAACGCGAGATCGTCGCGCTGAGCGAGAGCGCGCGCACCGAGTCAGCCTGGGTGCGCACTCGCGTGTTCGACGGCGAGAGCCGCGCGCTGGTGGCCGAGATGATCCTCAACAGCGCGACGCTGAAGGGGTCGTACGCCAACTACGACAGCGAGGCACGCCTGCTGGGTCGCCCGGGATAAGTCGCACGCGAATCATTGGGGGGAGCTATGGAACAGCTACTGCTGCATCTGATCGGCGACTACGTCACCCAGACCGACTGGATGGCCCGGACCAAGGTCACGACGACCTTCGCAGCGCTGATCCACGCCATCGTCTACTCGCTGCCGTTCCTGCTGCTGTCGTCTTCGTTCGCGGCGATATTCGCCATCGCGCTGTCGCATTTCCTGATCGACCGTTTCCGACTCGCTCGCCTTGTTGCCTTCGGCAAGAACAAGCTGACCAACTGGAATCTGAAATGGGCCGATTGTCGCGACACCGGGTTCCCGGCCGAGTTGCCGGTCGGACAGGCGTTCTGGCTGATGATCATGGTCGACAACACCATGCACCTGTCGATCAACTATGCGGCACTGCGCTGGCTGTGAGCTTCGAGCCACCTGCGCCGCTCTCTACCCCAGCAGATCGAACAGGGTCCGCGCCACGACCTGCGTGGCACGGCGCATGTCGTCGAGGACGAGGTGCTCGTCGGCTCGCTTGGCATTCGATTCGAGCACGGTGCGCGGCCCGGCGCCGTAGATAGCTGCCGGGATGCCGGCTTCGCCGTAGAGGCGCACGTCTGTGTAGAGCGGAGTTCCGGAGACCGGGATCGGCTCGCCGAAGACGGTCTCGGCGTGGCGGCGCAGCGCCGCCACCAGCTTGGCGTTGCCCGGCAGCGGCTGCAGCGCGCGCGCCAGCAGCAGGCGCTTGATCTCGACCGTGATGCCGGGCACCGTCCGCGCCGCTTCGGCGATGACGAGGCGGACCTCGGCCTCGACCTGCGCCGGGTCTTCCTCGGGGATGATTCGCCGGTCGAGCCTGAGCACCGCCTTCCCGGGAACGACGTTGGTGTTCGTTCCGGCGGCGATCGTGCCGACGTTGAGATAGGGATGCGTGATCCCGGCGACTTTCGACGTGATGTCGCGATAGCGGCGGTTTTGCGTATAGAGCGCCTTGTGGATAAGGGTGGCGCCCAGCAGCGCGTAGATGCCCGCCAAGCCGGCAAAGGAGAGCATCATGAACAGCCCTGAGCGGATGATGTTCCGGCTGAATACCACCATCATCGCCCCACCCAGCAGCAGGCCGGCGAGCGCGAGGAATGCGAAGTCGTCCCAGCGG
>JBIODO010000428.1:0-3618 GCA_044445225.1 Burkholderiales bacterium | reverse complement strand
TGCTTGCACGCGTCGCGCGCCGCCTCGTAGTAGCGCGCAAACGCGAGGCTCTGCGTCATCATCGCGGCGTCGTATGCGGGCAAGCCGTCGTCGCGCACGAAGCGCTCGGCCATCGCACTGGGCAGCTCGGGCATCGCGGCCTTGACTTGCTCGATCCACTGCGGCGCGATCACCAGCGGCGGCAGGTCTGGGTCGGGAAAGTAGCGGTAGTCGTGCGCGTCTTCCTTGCTGCGCATTGCGCGCGTCTGGCCGCTGTCTGCGTCGAACAGCACGGTGGCCTGCTCGATGGCCAGGCCATCTTCGAGGCGGTCGATCTGCCAGTTGATCTCGAACTCGATCGCCTGCTGCATGAACCGGAACGAGTTGAGGTTCTTGATCTCGCGCCGCGTGCCCAGCGGGCCGCCCGGCCTGCGCACCGACACGTTGGCATCGCAGCGAAAGCTGCCCTCCTGCATGTTGCCGTCGCAGATGCCCAGCCACACCACCAGGGTGTGCAGGGCCCGCGCGTACGCCACCGCCTCGGCGGCCGAGCGCATGTCGGGCTCGGTGACGATCTCCAGCAGCGGCGTGCCGGCGCGGTTGAGGTCGATGCCCGACACGTCGGGGCCACCCTGGCCGCCAACGCCTTCGTGCAGCGACTTGCCGGCGTCTTCTTCCAGATGCGCACGTGTCAGCGTGACGGTGCGCTGCTGCTCGTCCAACGCGAACGGCACCCGGCCGCCTTGCACCACCGGGGTTTCGTATTGGCTGATCTGGTAGCCCTTGGGCAGGTCGGGGTAGAAGTAGTTCTTGCGCGCGAAGATCGACTGGTTGGCGATGCGCGCACCCACCGCCACACCGAAGCGGATCGCGCATTCCACGGCCGCGCGGTTGAGCACCGGCAACGTGCCGGGCAGCGCGAGGTCCACCGCGCTGGCCTGCGTGTTGGGCGCGGCGCCGAAGGCCGTCGATGAACCCGAGAACGCTTTGCTGCGCGTGTGCAGCTGGGCGTGCGTCTCCAGGCCGATCACGACTTCGTAGCCGCGCACGAGGGGTGAGGCGCCCATGATCAGACCCCCGCGGGCGCCGCGCGGTGCCAATCGGTGGCTTGCTGCAGCGCATGGGCCACTTGCAGCAAACGCGCTTCGTCGAAATAGTTGCCGATCAACTGCAGGCCCACCGGCATGCCGTGCTCGCCGCGCCCCGCGGGCACGCTCATGCCGGGCAGCCCGGCCAAGCTGGCCGGTAGCGTGAAGATGTCGGCCAGATAGGCCTTGACCGGATCGTCGCCCTGTTCGCCGATCTTCCAGGCCACGCTGGGCGCCACCGGGCCGGCGATGACGTCGCAATCCTTGAAGCAGCGCTGGAAATCGTCGGCGATCATGCGGCGCAGCTTCTGTGCCTGCAGGTAGTAGGCGTCGTAGTAGCCGTGGCTCAGCACGTAGGTGCCGATCATGATGCGGCGCTTCACCTCGGGGCCGAAGCCCTCGGCGCGCGTGCGGCGGTACATGTCGAGCAAGTCGTCGTAGTGCGCGGCGCGGTGGCCGTAGCGCACACCGTCGTAACGCGACAGGTTCGAGCTCGCCTCGGCCGGCGCGATGATGTAGTAGACGGGGATCGACAGCTCGGTGCGCGGCAGGCTCACGTCGACGGCGCTGGCGCCGAGCTTGACCAGCTCGGCCACCGCCGCGCGCACCGCGCCATCGACGTCGGCCGCCAACGTGGCCGGAAAGAACTCGCGCGGCAAGCCGACGCGCAGGCCTTGCAGCGGCCGCGACGCGCTGGCGCCCGGCAGCGGCCGGCCGAGGCCGGCGGCGTAGTCCTGCGGCGGCCGCTCGGCGCTGGTGGCGTCGCGCGGGTCGTGGCCACTCATGGCCGACAGCAACAGCGCGCAGTCTTCGGCCGAACGCGCCAGCACGCCAGCCTGGTCGAGGCTCGAGGCGAAGGCGATGATGCCGTAGCGCGAGCACACGCCGTAGGTCGGCTTGATGCCGGTGGTGCCTGTGAAAGCGGCGGGCTGGCGGATCGAGCCGCCGGTGTCAGTACCGGTGGCAGCCGGCACGAGCCGCGCGGCCACCGCAGCCGCCGAGCCACCCGACGAGCCGCCGGGCACGCGGCTCACGTCCCACGGGTTGTGCACCGGGCCATACGCCGAGTTCTCGTTGGCCGAGCCCATCGCGAATTCATCGCAGTTGAGCTTGCCCAGCGTGACGGCACCGGCCCCGGGCGCGCCGCCGGCGACACCGGCGCCCAGCCGCGCCACCACCGTCGCGTCGAACGGACTGGCATAGCCGGCGAGCATCTTCGAGCCCGCGGTGGTCGGTGCATCGGCGGTGACGAACACATCCTTGTGCGCGATCGGCACGCC
Source organism: Burkholderiales bacterium (assembly GCA_044445225.1). Classification (GTDB taxonomy): domain Bacteria; phylum Pseudomonadota; class Gammaproteobacteria; order Burkholderiales; family Burkholderiaceae_C; genus JAEUPI01. Next base: position 1,271 of record JBIODO010000428.1, on the reverse strand, counting down.
CAACAACGCAGCCCGGTCACCCTGTGCGCGACGCTGATCGGCGTGCGCAGCGGCGGCCAGCGCGCGCTCCGCGTCGACATGCAGGAAGGCACCCAACCCGTGATGAGCTGTGATCCGTGCGAGCAGATGTGTCGTCAGCTCGACGCTGGACAGCTCGCGCGCGGCCAGCGCGCGCGTCACCTCGGCCACGCCCAGCCGCTCGGGCCGCACGCTGCTCACTCGATCACCCTGGGCACCAGGTACAGGCCGTCTTGCACCTGCGGCGCGCTGCGCTGAATGCGCTCGCGCTCATTGCCCTCGGTGACTTCATCGTCGCGCAGCCGCAGCGGCACTTCGCTCAGGGCCGACAACGGGGTGAACAGCGGCTCGACACCGCGGGTGTCGACCTGTTCCATGCGCGCGACGATGCTGAAGAAGCCGTTGATCTGCGACAGCATCGCGCGTTCTTCATCGGGTGTCAGCGCCAGTCGTGCGAGATGCGCGATGCGGCTCACGTCAGCCGGGGTCAGTGCCATGGTGGAACGTTGTGCAGGAATGCGTCCGAAGCGCTGCTTCGCTCGCAAGAATCACAGGGGGTTGCTGTATTATCGCCCGCCATCGACAGCCCCTCGCGCGCCACGCCAAGGCCTCATCTGCGCAGCGCCCGTCCGACTGCGAATTGAATTGAACGACAAGCATGTTCGGATCCCTGCGCCGCTATTTCTCCACCGATCTGGCCATCGACCTCGGCACCGCCAACACGTTGATCTACGTGCGCGGCAAGGGCATCGTCCTCGACGAGCCCTCGGTCGTCGCCATCCGCCACGAGGGCGGCCCCAACGGCAAGAAGACCATCCAGGCGGTGGGCGCCGAGGCCAAGGCGATGCTCGGCAAGGTGCCTGGCAACATCGAGGCCATCCGTCCGATGAAAGACGGCGTGATCGCCGACTTCACCGTCACCGAGCAGATGCTCAAGCAGTTCATCAAGATGGTCCACCCGCGGTCCATGATGAGGCCGAGCCCGCGCATCATCATCTGCGTGCCGTTCGGCATCACCGAGGTCGAAAAGCGCGCGGTGCGCGAGAGCGCCGAGAGCGCCGGCGCGCGCGAGGTCTACCTGATCGAGGAACCGATGGCGGCGGCGATCGGCGCCGGGCTGCCGATCATCAGCTTGTACTCGCGCTTGACCCAGTTGATGATCGCCTCGTCCATCTCGTCGCCGCCGACGCGGATCGACTGGGCCACGACGATGCCGCCGAGCGAGATCACGGCGACCTCGGTCGTGCCGCCGC
>JBIODO010000427.1:0-3624 GCA_044445225.1 Burkholderiales bacterium | reverse complement strand
TGCCCTCCACGCGGCCTGAGCGGCCACGGTCGGAAAATCGGACTCGAATTCTGATGTCACCCCGGCTGGCGCCGCAAGCGGTGAATATCCGGGGCTGCAGCGGGGCATCGGGCCTACATTTTGCAACCAGGTACCGGACCCTGTAGGGTCATCAGCAACAAAGGCAACCCATGCAGCCACGCCCCTTTCAACCCGTCGCCGCGCCGGCGCCCGATGCCGAGCCGCTGGACCTGATCTTCATCGAAGGCTTGAGCGGCCAGACGGTGATCGGCATTCACGACAGCGAGTTGCACCGGCCGCAACCGATCGTGATCGATCTGCATGCCGGGGTGCCGCGCTCGCGCGCTTGCGACTCCGACCGCATCGAGGACACCATTGACTACAGCGTCGTGCGCGATCGCATTGGTCGATTGCTGCGCGAACACCGGCTGCAGCTGCTCGAGGCCTTTGCCGAGGCGATCGCGGGCGTCCTGATTCAGGAATTCGGCGCTCGCTGGGTGCGGGTGAAGGTGGTCAAGCCCCACAAGTTCGACGACGTGCGTTCGGTCGGCGTGCAGATCGAGCGTTTTGCTGCCGATGACGAAGCCGACGCCCGCCATGCGCAGCGCGGGGCCGCCGTGCTGCGCCTGATCGGTACCGGCATGGTGCCGGACAAGACATGAGAAAACCGGGCTGCCCGGTTGCCCGGCAGCCCGGCTGAGCGCCTGGTTTCACAGGGCGCACCGCGGGCGGTGCGCCGGCGGCATCACTTGGCCTGGAACGGGTGCGCCACCGAGCCCTTCTTGGCCACCACTTCGGCGGCGGTGGGCGACCCTGTCACCGCGCGCTTGATCGACTCGCGCACGGCACGGTAGTTGTAGTCCTGGATCTTCTTGTCGTCTTCGGCGAGCCAGTGGATGAACACGCCCACGCAGATGAACACGTTGTCGGCCTCGTTCGACGGGATGGTGCCGTCCTCGACGCTGTCGGCCACGGCCATCGCCACGGCGCGCTGCGCGGGCCCGAACATCTGCACGGCCTGCTTGGCACCCTTGATGGTGACCTTGTTGAACATCACGGTGGATGGCTTGGTCAGCAGGTTCGGCGCGACCACGGCCAGCAGCGATGTGAAGCCGTCCTTGTTGTTGGTGAGCGCGTTGGCGAACGCGGCCTCGACTGGGCTGCCACGCGGGCCGATGATCAAGTCGATATGAGCAACCTCGTTGCCGTCACCGACGAGTGATTCGCCGACCATCATGCGATCGATCTTTGCCATGGCGTTTGGGTCTCCTGGGGTGTGGTTTTCGGGTAGGCGACACGCTGAGCCGTAGACCCGCGCGTCGCTTAGCCTTTCACGTTTCATGCCAAGCGGCCCCGTCGGGCCCCAGCACGGCGGCCAGCAACAGCGCCGCGACAGTCAGGTCGGCGCTGGTCCCCGGGTTGATGCCGCGCACCTTCAGCGATTCGTCCCAAGCCGCGAACGCCGGGTCGTCCTCAGGGAACGGGCGCGCCCGCCACGCCTGCGCCGAGCGCATGACAGTGTGTGCCACCGCCTCGCCGTGTTTGCGAACAATGTGTGAATCGACCAGCGTGCCCAGCAGCAGCAGGTAGATGCGCTGAACACACGCGGTCGTTTGCGGGTCAACGCCCAGGGCCGCGTTTACCCGCATCCGGGTAGTCCCAGGTTGCAGCACGGGCAAGGCCAGCTCGAAAAGATCGGCATATCCGTTGACGTACTGTGCCGCGATGCGGTCGCGTGGGGCGGCCAGCGCCATCGCCGCTCGCAGGTCAACGCTCGGCGCCGCGCGAACGTCTTGCGCCGGCGCATGGCCGAGCCCGCCGGGGTTGGCCCGCGCGATGGCGCGATAGGCCGCACGCGTGTCGGCCACGTCGAGGTCGGCCAATACCGCTGCGACGGCCGCGCGCAGCGCCTGCGCACTCGCCAGCGAATTCGCACGCTCGACGGCCGCGGCGATGGGTGCGCACAGCAGCACGATGCCGAGGTTCGTGTTGCAGCCGGCCGCAGCCAAGCTGGCCGCCACTGCGGCCTCGATGCGGGGCCCGACTCGCGCGCCCGCCTCGAACAGCGGCGCGGCTGCGGCCTGCGCGCTGGCGATGAAGAGCTGCGCATCCATGCCGTGGCCCGGCGACACCACGCTCACATTGCCTGGCTTGCGCACCGCCACGTCGAGCCGACAGGCGTGCAGGAAACAAGCCTTGGCGAACTCGATGCGGCGCGCCAGCGTCATGCACGCCTGGGCGCGCGCCTTGAGGCGCGAAGTGCCAGCCTGCGGTCCAGCAGGTCGTCGACGATCGCGCGCGCGATGTTGAAGCCGCTGACGCGCTGCAGCCCTTGCCAGGCGGCGACGCCGTTGACCTCGATCACCTGCAGCGCGTGTGCATCGGCCGCGGGCAGGATGTCGACGCCGGCGTAGTCCATGTCGAGCGCGCGTGCGGCGTCTTGCGCCAGCCGGGCCAGCTTTGGCAGCAGCGGCGCCGGCTCGCAGCGCGCGCCCTGCGCCAGGTTGTGCACCCAGTGCGTGCTGACGCGGCGCATTGCAGTGACGGCGCGGCCACCCACCACCAGCACCCGCCAGTCGAAACCCGGTTCGGTGAGCGGCGCAATGAAGCGCTGCAGATAGGCCAGCGATCCGTAGTGGGCGTCGAGCGGCGGCAGCGGGTGATGCACGCCGTCGACCGCGCCGACCCGCTGCACGCCCTTGCCCTGCGAGCCGAACAGCGGCTTGAGCACCAGCGCGTGGCCGGCGGCGCTCTCGCGCATCACCACACGCTGCGCCTGCGCCGCCGACTCGACGGCCCAGGTGGGCGGCGTCGGCACGCCGGCCGCATGCAGCAGCACGCTGGTCATCGACTTGTCGACGCTGCGCTCGATGGCCCGCGCATCGTTGTACACCGGCACACCGAATTCGCGCAGTGCGTGCAGCACACCCAGGCGTTTGGTGACCTGTTCGAAACTGCCGCCGGCGATGCCGCGCACCAGCGCCGCATCGGGTAAGTCGCTGCCGAATCCCGGGATCACCAGGCCATGCCACGCCGCAGTGGTGTCGATGCGGCAGTCGGCGAGGTCGACGCAGCGCCCGATGGCGCCGCGTTCGCGCAGCGCGGCCTGCAGCTGGCGCGTGTGCCAGCCGATCGCGTCGGTCATGATGGCCACGCGCGGCGCGCCAACGGCCACCGTCAAGGCTCCTGCAGCCACAAGCGTTGCAGCAAGGCCATGTCGAGCGCGCCGCCGTGCCAGGTGTTGCCGCTGTCGAGGTTGCTCACCCACACCTCGGCTGGCGCGAACAAGGCCGGGTCGATCTTGTAGAAGTCGTGGCCCGAGTGCTGGAAGATTTCGGCAAACGAGCGCCCGTGGTCGGGCGAATTGCCCGACGGCAAGCGCTGCGCCAGGTCGTGCGCCGCGTCGTCGCTGCCGCGCACGTTCAGGTGCACGCGACCGCCGTACAGAATGGCGTCGTTGGTGCGCCCCATGGCCTCGACACCGTTCGGGCTCGGCGCAGGCAACGGCGCGGTGGCCACGCCGTCGACGATGTGCGCCAACGCGAAACCGATTTCATGTGCTTTGTGCAGCGCCACCTCGAGCACCCGCGCCACCACCTGCGTGGTGCCGGCGGCGCTGGTGGT
>JBIODO010000426.1:0-3626 GCA_044445225.1 Burkholderiales bacterium | reverse complement strand
GTGGAACTGATGCGCCGCTACCGTGCGCGAGACGAGGGCGAGCCGGTCAACGAGCGCGTGCAGCGCGGCATCCACATCTCGATCAACGGCATCGCGGCGGGGCTGCGCAATACCGGGTGAGGGGCGGGTTTGCGCGCGCATCGCGCCATGGCGAGAGTTGTTCAACGCATTTCCACAGGCCATCCACTGGATGTCCACTGGCCGGGAGCGAGCTTCGCCGATAGCATCAACGCGCTCGGAGGGGAGGCCAGGCATGGAGAAGCAACTCAAGTTGATTTGCCCGCATTGCCGTGGTTCGGGCTGGCTGTGCGATGAGCACCCCACGCTGCCGTGGGATCATGACGAATGCGACGGCGCCGGCGTCGCGTGCGGCTGCAACGCGTTTGCCGCGCCTCACAAAGAGGTGTTCGTCGAGTACGACGCGCTGGACGAGGGCGCGCGGTAGCTGCCTCGTCATCGCATCGGCGGGGCGCCTGCGCCTGGCGCTCACCCCCTAAACTGACTCTCCGGCGCGAAGCTCGCCGTTTGCAGGGGGTGTGCGATGCACACGGTGCGCATGGAACTGTTGCAGCAGATGCCGATTTTCGGAGGCATCGAGGATGACGCGCTGAGGTTCTTGCTCGAGCCCGTGCCGTCGATCACCGTACCGGCGGGGCAGTTCTTCTTCCGCGAACGCGATCCCGCGGATTGCATGTACGTGCTGGAGTCCGGGCAGGTTGCCGTGCTCAAGGACTGGGCGGGTCGCGAGTTGCTGTTGCGTCACCTCGGCCAGGGCGACTGTTTCGGCGAGATGGCCTTGCTCGATCTGTTCGCGCGCAGCGCTTCGGTGCGTGCCGTCGAGGATTGCCGCGCGATGGCGCTGACGTCGGCCCACCTGTATCGGCTGTTCGAGCGCGATGCGGCGCAGTTCGCGCTGATCCAGATGAACATCGGGCGCGAGATGAGCCGCCGTCTGCGCGAAGCGGACGAGCAGCTGTTTCGGGCCACGATGGGAGAAGAGCGTTCAGCGCCTGATACGGCGTTTGTGACCATCTGACACCAGGCACCGTGCCAGCCGCTGCACGAGTGGCTGTACGTTCAAGTCATCGTCGCCATCGTGATCGGCGTTCTGCTCGGTCACTTCGCGTGGCACGATGCGGTCGGCGCAGACTCGTGCCACCCCGCCGTCAACCGGAGACAAGCATGTTCAAGTCGGGCATCGATCAAGACGCACTCATCGACATGTTCGCCAAGTCGAGCGCGCAACAAGGCGAGGCGCTTCGCAAGGCAGTCAGCGAAGCCACGCTCAAGGCGCTGCAAGGCCGCGAGCTGACGGTGGCCAACATCCGCAACGTGCTGAAGTCGGTCACGCAGGCGGCCTCCAGCGGCGCGGCGAAGAACATGATGCCCGCCGTCGACGCCGAGGCACTGCTCGAGAAGGCCTTCGCCGGCATGGACGCCGCGCTGCTGCAGGCCGTGCAAGCGCAGCGCGCGGCGCTGCAGCAGTTCGTCAGCCAGGGCGTCGAGATCAACAACAAGCAGATGAAGGGCGCGCTGGCCAACCTCGAGAAGATGGAGGACGTCTTCTTCAGCACGGTCGGCAAGGCCGCCGAGAGCGCCGGCGGCGCGCTGAAGGGCCCGTGGGAGCAGGTGCTCGAGTCGATGAAGGTCAAGGGCACCGGCACCGGCGCGATGGCCAAGACCAGCGTCGAGTCGCTGATGTCGCAGGCGCAGGCGGCATTGCGCGAGGGGCGCTCGGCCGGGCTGCGCAGCGCCCAGGCGATGATGGACAGCTACGCCGCACTGGTGAGCGGCGTGCTGATCGGCATGTCGGAGGGTCTGCAGTCGGGCAAGCCCGCGGCGAAGACGCGCACCAAGTAGTGCGGCACGGCGGCCGTGCCGGTGCGCGTCGCAACTACCTGCCCGACACCCGCACCGCAATGCGCCGACGGCCGAAGCCGCGTTCGAAGCGCGGCGCGAAGTGCCCGGCGATGCGCGTGCCGCACTGCGGGCAGGCGCCCTGCGCATCGAGCGCGTAGTGCAGCACCGCGTGCCAGTCACGCTCGATCAGCGGTGCGGCGCAGCCGGGGCAGAACGTGGTCCCGCCCTCGGTGTCGTGCACGTTGCCGGTGTAGACGTGGCGCAGTCCGTTGGCCAGCGCGATGCGACGCGCGCGCGTCAGTGTGCTCGCCGGCGTGGCGGGCACGTCGCCCATCTTGTAGTCGGGGTGGAAGGCGGTGAAGTGCAGCGGCACGTCGGGCCCCAGGTGGTCGGCGATCCAGCGCGTCATCGCGTCGAGCTCGGGCGTGCTGTCGTTCAGGCCCGGGATCAGCAGCGTGGTGATCTCCAGCCAGCATGAGGTCTCGTGCTGGATGTGCTGCAGCGTGTCGAGCACCGGCGCCAGGTGCGAGCCGGTCTGCTGGTGGTAGAAGTCTTCGCTGAATGCCTTCAGGTCGACATTGGCCGCATCCATCTTGTCGAAGAACACGCGCCGCGGCTCGGCGTGGATGTAGCCCGCCGTCACGGCCACCGTCTTGATGCCCAGCGCATGGCAGGCGTCGGCCGTGTCCATCGCGTACTCGGCAAAGATGACCGGGTCGTTGTAGGTGAAGGCCACGCTGGCGGCGCCGCTGGCCCGTGCGGCTTCGGCGATGCGCTGCGGCGATGCCGCGTCGAGCAGCCGATCCATCTCGCGGCTCTTGGAGATGTCCCAGTTCTGGCAGAACTTGCAGGCCAGGTTGCAGCCGGCGGTGCCAAACGAGAACACGCTGGAGCCGGGCAGGAAGTGGTTGAGCGGCTTCTTCTCGATCGGGTCGATGCAAAAGCCCGAGCTGCGGCCGTAGGTGGCCAGCACGATCGCATCGCCGACGCGCTGGCGCACGAAGCACAAGCCGCGCTGGCCCTCGTGCAGCTTGCAGTCGCGCGGGCACAGGTCGCACTGGATGCGGCCGTCGGGCAACGCGTGCCACCAGCGGGCCGGCGCGCCCGACTCTTGTACTGGCAGATCGGTGCGCGCGTTCATGCCGCCACCCACCCCACCTCGTGGTCGGCGAAACTGCGCACGCGGTAGCGCCACAGCCTGACGTCGGCCGACCAAAAGCCCGCCGCCAGGCCGGCCTTGCGCTTGAGCGCGGCGATGAAGTCGGCCGCATGGGGCAACTGCCGCCACACCTGCGGCAGCAGCGTCGCGCGGGCACCGTGCCACTCGAAGATCACGCCGTCGATGCCCGGGCGCAGTGCGGCCACCGCCTCGGCCTCGCTGCGCGCGCGCAGCGGTTCGGCCGGGTCGAGCAGCGACACCTCGACCTGCAGGCCCGGCCACTCGTGGGCGCGCAATGGTGCGAAGCGGCTGTCTTCGAAGGCCGCGGCGAGCGCATTGGCGCGCACGTCGTCGACCAGCAGGCGGGTGGCCTCGAGGCGTCCGACGCAACCGCGCAGCTGGCCGTCGGCGCCGTGCAGCGTGACGAAGGTGGCGCCGGGACGGCGCAAGGCCGGATGATCGGCCGGCGCCTCGGCCAGCGAGGCGTGCAGGCCCAGCGCCCGGGCGATGGTCTGCCGCGCGGTGGTCACCAGCGAGCGACCCAGTGCGTCGTCGTCGTCCTTGCCAACGGCTGTGGGCCCGTGGTCGAACGCGATCGCGCCATAGC
>JBIODO010000425.1:0-3641 GCA_044445225.1 Burkholderiales bacterium | reverse complement strand
GGCGGGCAGCCGGGCACCGTCACGTCGACGGGAATCACGTTGGCCACGCGGCCGCAGCTTGCGTAGCCCTCGCCGAAGATGCCGCCGGTGCAACCGCAGTCGCCGACGGCGACCACCAGCTTGGGCGCGGGCGTGGCGTCGTAGGTGCGGCGCAGCGCCAGCTCCATGTTGCGCGTCACCGGACCGGTGACCAGCAGCATGTCGGCATGGCGGGGGCTGGCCACGAACTTGATGCCCAGGCCCTCGAGGTTGTAGTAGGGATTGTTGAGCGCGTGGATCTCCAGTTCGCAACCGTTGCACGAACCGGCATCGACCTGCCGGATCGCCAGCGCCTGCCCGAGTATCGCGAGGATCTCGTCGTGAATCTCGGTGGCGTGCGGCTCGAGGCCTTCGATGCCGGGCGGCGCTTCGGTGCAAATGCCGACACGCACGATCTGCTGCATCAGCTTGAACATCTACAGATCCTGTCCCGAGTAGCTCAGGTTGAACGACTTGTTGATGAGCGGAAAGTCCGGAACGATGTTGCCGATCACCGCGTGCTGCAGCAGCGGCCAGTTCTGCCACGACGGGTCGTGGCAATGGCAGCGTGCGATGGCGCCCGCATGCAGCTCGAGCGCGACGAAGACCTCGCCACGCCAGCCTTCGACCCAGCCGGCACCGCAGGCGCTGCCCGCCAGCGGCGTCGGCTCGACGCGCACCGTGCCGGTCGGCAACGTGGTGACCAATGCGCAGATCAGGCGCAGCGATTCGATCACCTCGTCGAAACGCACCGCCACACGGGCGGCCACATCGCCCTGATTCGATGTGGCCCTGACCACCTGCAGGCCATCGTACGGCGGCCACGCATGATCGCAGCGCAGGTCGCTCGCCTGTCCGCTCGAACGTCCGGCCAGACCGGTGAGGCCCAGGCGCCGTGCCAGCTCGGGCGCCACGCAGCCGGTGCCGATCAGCCGGTCTTGCAGCCCCGCGTGCTCGTCGTAGATCGTTCGCAACGTGAGCACCTGCGACTTCACGCGCTCGCACAACGCATGCGTGCGCACGATCGCTGCGCTGTCGACGTCGCACGCGGTGCCGCCCGGCACGATGGCATCCATCATCAACCGATGCCCGAAGGTCAGCATCGATTCGCGCTGCCAGTCTTCGCGCAGGCGCGAGAACTGCGCCAGCCCGAAGGCCAACGCGGCGTCGTTGCCGATGGCGCCGAGGTCGCCCAGGTGGTTGGCGACGCGCTCGCGCTCGAGCATCAAGGCACGCAGCCACGCCGCACGCGCCGGCACCGTTATGCCGAGTGCCGACTCCAGCGCCATGCAATAGGCCCAGCCAAAGGCCACCGCCGAGTCGCCCGACACGCGGCCCGCCAGCCGGTGCGCCTCGAGGGGAGACAGTTCCGTGAAGCGTCGCTCGATCCCCTTGTGCACGTAGCCGAGACGCTCTTCGAGCCGCAGTACTTTTTCGCCGACGATCGAGAAGCGGAAGTGGCCCGGTTCAATGATGCCGGCGTGCACCGGGCCCACCGGGATCTCGTGCACGCCGTCGCCCTCGACCTGGACGAACTCGTAGTCGCTGTGCGTCGCGGGTTCGCGGGCCGCAAGCCCTTCGCGCGAGCGGCGCAGCGGCTGCTGCTCACGCCAGACGCCGTGGTCGAGCCAAGGCCTGAAGTCGCTGGCCCCTTCGGCACGCAGGCCGAGCAGATCGGCCGTTGCGCGCTGCATGCGCGCCGCACAGGGAAAGTGAGCCGCGATGTCGGGATAGGCGGCCGCCGCGCCCAGCGCGAGATCGACCCACAACAAGCCTTCGGGCAGCGCGTAGGCAGCGTTGACATGCGCACCGTCGGTCGAGCCCGCGCCGTCGCTGCCCCACAGCGACACGAGACGGCAATCGGCGGCCGCCAATTGCGCGGCCAGCGAGCGCCACCGCTCGGCGTCGACTGCGGCGCGCCAGATCGGCAGCGGACCGGCTTGGGCCGCGACGGCCAGGTTCAATTGCTCGAGGCCCACGACTTCAGCTTCCGATCATGCGGGCGGCCTGGCGAAACCAGCCGTCGAGGTACGGTGGGATGTACAAGCCGAGCAGCAGGCACAGCGCCAGGTGCACGAACACCGGCATCAAGGCCGGCGCGTGCGTCAGCGGCTTGAGCGTGGTGTCGCCGAACACCATCGGCTGCACGCGGCCGAACACCGACGCGAACGCCACACCCAGTGCCACCAGCAAGAACGGCGTGGCCCAGGGGTGCTCGCGCATCGCCGTGGTGATGATCAGGAACTCGCTGGCGAACACGCCGAACGGCGGCATGCCGAGAATGGCCAGCGAGCCGATCATCAGGCCCCAGCCCACCGGCGGATTGACCTTGGCCAGGCCGCGGATCTCGTCCATCACCTGCGTGCCTGCCTTCTGCGAGGCATGGCCCACGGTGAAGAAGATCGCCGACTTGGTCAGCGAGTGCACGGTCATGTGCAGCAGCCCGGCGAAGTTGGCGATGCCTCCGCCCATGCCGAACGCAAACGCCATCAGGCCCATGTGTTCGATCGACGAGTAGGCGAACATGCGCTTGATGTCGCGCTGGCGCATCAGAAAGAACGCCGCCGCCACCACCGACAGCAGACCGAAGGCCATCATCATGCGGCCCGCCAGATGGCTTTGCAGCGCGCCATCGGTCAGCACCTTGCAGCGCAAGACGGCGTACAACGCAACGTTGAGCAGCAGCCCCGACAGCACCGCCGACACCGGCGTCGGACCCTCGGCGTGCGCGTCGGGCAGCCAGTTGTGCAGCGGCACCAGGCCCACCTTGGTGCCGTAGCCGATGAACAGGAACGCGAACGCCAGCGTGATGATGTGAGGGTCGAGCTGAGCCTTCACCGCATCGAGGTTGGTCCACAACAGCGCGCCGCCTTCCGAGCCCACCACCTTCTCGGCGGCCATGTACAGCATCACGGTGCCGAACAGCGCCTGAGCGATGCCGACGCCGCACAGGATGAAGTATTTCCATGCCGCCTCCAGGCTGGCCGCCGTGCGGTAGACGCTGACCAGCAGCACGGTGGTCAGCGTCGCCGCCTCCATCGCCACCCACAGGATGCCCATGTTGTTGGTCATCAGCGCCAGCAGCATCGTGAAGCTGAACAGCTGATACATGCTGTGGTACAGCCTCAAGCGAGGCGGCGTCATCTTGCCGTGGTCGCGCTCCACGCGCATGTACGGGCGCGAGAACAGCGCAGTCGTCATGCCGACGAACGAGGTCAGCGCCACCAGGAACACGTTCAACGGGTCGATGAAGAACTCGCGATTCCACGCGAACATCGGACCGTAGGCCACCACCTGCACGGTGAGCGCGCAGGCGGCGAGGAAGGTGCCGGTGCTGAACGCAACGTTCAGTTCCATCGCGCGATCGCGATGCCCGAAGAGGGCGAGCACCACGCCGCCGGCAAGCGGAATCGCGAGGACGAAGAAGAGGGCGTTCATGCGTCTGTAGCCGATCGCTTTGCGCCTTGTGTTCGATCGAGTGAGGCAAAGCCGGGGGCGGGTATGCGCCAGCGCTCGTGGCCACGAACCCTGCGTTCCTCGGCGCCGCACAATGTCGCTGCTGGCGCACACCCGCCCCCGGCTTTGCCGGCATTTCCACGGCGTGCGTCGCCGAATACCACGAG
>JBIODO010000424.1:0-3647 GCA_044445225.1 Burkholderiales bacterium | reverse complement strand
GCCCACTGCGGCGTTTCTCTACCAGTTCCGCGAATGGTGCCTGCTCGACCGGCCGACGCGCGTGGCGCATTTCGATCAACCAGTGTTCGCGTGGCGGTGATTTGAGCGCCCCGACTCCCGCAGCGGTCGTGCAACCGTTGCTCCATGGGCTCACCGTGCTCGAGCGCGGCTGGCTGTCGTCCAACAACATCGTGATCCATGCGGCGACAGGCGAGCCCGGCGCGGTGCTGGTCGACACCGGCCATGTGGTGCACGCTGAACAGACGGTGGCGCTGGTGCGCCACGCGTTGCGCGGCCAGCCGCTGGCGTGCATCGTCAACACCCACCTGCACTCCGACCATTGCGGCGGCAACGCGGCGCTGCAGCGCGCGTTCGGCGCGCCGATCGTGGTGCCGCCGGGCAATGCCGATGCGGTGGCGCACTGGGACACCGTGCGCCTGACCCATGCCACCACCGGCCAGCGCAGCGAGCGCTTCACGCACGCCAGCACGCTGGCCCCCGGTGAGCATGTCGTCGCCGGTGGCCGCCGCTGGGATGCCTTGGCCGCGCCGGGACACGACCCGTTCTCGCTGATGCTGTTCGACGCGGCGCGCGGCGTGTTGATCGCCGCCGACGCGTTGTGGGAGGACGGCTTCGGCGTGGTGTTCCCCGAGATCGACGGCGAGCCGGGGTTCGACGACGTCGCCGCGGTGCTCGACCTCATCGAGCGGCTGCCGGTGCGGATCGTGATTCCCGGCCACGGCGCGCCGTTCACCGACGTGGCGGCGGCGCTGGCGCGATCGCGATCGCGGCTGGCGAGCTTCAGGAGCCAGCCCGAGCGCCATGCGCGGCACGCGGTGAAGGTGATGATCAAGTACCACGTGATGGAGGAGCGCCGCATCGCGCACGATGCGCTGCTGCAGTGGGCGGCGGCGACGCCCTTCCTGCAGATCGCGTGGCACCGCTTTGGCGTGCCGCACGCTGGCTCGCCGGCGGCTTGGTGCGCGCGCTTCGTCGACGATCTGGTAGCGGCGGGCGCGTTGGCGCGCGACGGCGCGCTGGTGCTCGACCGCTGAAGGCTTGCGCCCCAGCCAGCCGTTATGACGCGCCGCGCACGTTCACTGCGGCCTGCAGCATCTCGTGCACGTCGTGGGTCATCACCGCGAGGAACGCGGCCAGCACGATGTAGTAGAGACCGTATTCCCACTTGGTGCGCACGCTCACCAAATAGTAGGTCTGCGCCTCGGGGCTGTCGCTGCGGTAGCGCAGCGCCTGCCACACCTGAGGCGCCGCGATGATCGCCATCAGCACCAGCATCGGACTGGGCCGCCAGAAGAACAACGCCACCAGGATGGGCACCCCCAGCAGCCAGACGCGCGGGCTCAACACCGCCGTGATGCGTCCGCCGTCGAACGGCGACAGCGGAATCAAGTTGAACAGGTTCAGAAAGAAGCCCGCATACGACACCGCCAGCAGCCAGGTGGCGTCGTAGCTGCGCGCGATGAAGTAGCACGCCAGCGCGCCGACGCTGCCCAGCAGCGGGCCGCCCAGGCCGACGAAGGCCTCGGTCTCGGCGTCGTGCGGCAGCTGCTTGAGCTCGATCCACGCGCCGACGAACGGAATGAAGGTCGGCGCGCCAACGTCCAGGCCGCGTTGACGCGCCGCGATGTAGTGGCCCATCTCGTGCACGAACAGCAGTGCGATGAAGCCCGCTGCGTAGCGCCAGCCGAACACGAATGCATAGACGATCAGCGACAGCAGCATCGAACCGCCGGTGAGCGCCACCTTGCCGAGCTTGGCGCCCGACAGCAGCAACAGCAGCAGCTTGGCCATGCGCGAGGCGTCAGCTGCGCGGCGGCTCAGCGGACACAGCAGCTGCTGCTGTTGCGGGTGCCGCCGATTTTCGCTTGCCGAACAGCTTGACGAAGCCGGCGCCGAGCAGCGCCAGGCCGAGCAGGATCAGCTTGGCGAACTTGGCGAAGAACGCCACCCCCAGCGCAATCAGCCCCAGCTTCTTGGCGGCGACGCCCACCACCAGCGCAGCCAAGCCGTATGCGGCCACGTGGTCGGTCTTGGCGTCGAAGTCGGCATAGCGCTCGCCTTCGTTGTACGCCAGCGCCGCCAGCATCGTGTGGGCGGCGCCCTTGTGCTGAGGCAGATCGGCCAACCCGGTCACCAGGTTGAGGCTGAAGTAGCCCTCGCGGCCCAGCGCATAGGTGTTGTAGTTGACGCCTTGCGGCGCGTCGGCCGGCGCGCCCTTGTCGCGTGACGACATCGCCCACACCAGGCGGTGGGTCGTCGCGTCGTAGGTTGGCTTCTCGGCCCAGCCGATGATCTCGATGGCCGGCACGCCGAGTTTCACGCGTTCGTCGTTGCTCGCCTCGGTGCCCTCGCGGTAGCTCTTGAGCAACTCGTCGGCGTTCCACTCGCGCGCGTCGTCGTCTTTCACGTAGCCCGACGCCTCGTAGCGCACGGTCATGAACCAGCCGTCGCTGCCATCGGGAAAGATCAGGCCCTGCAAGCGAGGATCGTTACCCGGGTTGCCCATCGCATTGAGCAATCGCGTGGCCTGCGGCTGCGGCACGAATTGATGGCCCGCCGGCAGCCGCAGCACCGCCTGGCCGGCCAGCGCGATGTCGGCCGGCCCCGTCTTGGCGGCGGCCTGCGCGTCGGCCACCGCCTGGCGTCTTTGTTCCTCGTTGGGCGCAGCGAAAGCGCACGCGCCAAGCAGCAGCCAGACGGTGAGGATGAGGCGCAAACCTGAACGATGCATGTGTCCCCCTGGGCACTGTGTTATCGAAGGGAGCGATTGTGGTGGCCGGTGGCTGCCAGTGGCCGGCGTGGGCCGGATGGCGCGTCGGTTCACCGTGAATTCTGATCGGCCAGCGGCCGAATCGGTCCTACCCAGACTTGCGCTGCGCCGTGATGATCGCATTCATCCAGCGGGCCGATCGGGTGGCGGCGCCGAAGCTGAACAGATGCACGCCCACCACGTTGCAGTCGTCGTGTCGCAGCCGGTATTGCGCCACGGCGCTGAGCTGGTCGGCGGGGTCGGTGTGCATGAACAAGCGCACCGCGCCCATGCCTTGTGCGCCCATCGCGCGCAACGACGCGCTGACGCCGCAGCGCTGCGCGAACTTCAGCAGCGTCACCGCGTCGGCGGGCCCCGCCATGCCTACGTACACCGGGAGCCCCGGCCAACGCCGGGCCAGATCGTCGCAATACTCCACGATGCGAGCCGGCGCGAACGAGAACTGCGTGACCACCGAGACACCCAGTCCCTGCTGCTGCGCCTGCCTCGTCTTGTCGTCGAAGGCGCGCTCCAGCGCCTCGTGCGCGATGCGCGGATGCCCTTCCGGGTAGGCCGGCAGCGCCAGCTCGCGCACACCGCTGTCGGCCAACACGCCGTCGTGCAACAGCGCCAGGGCGTCGCCATAGGGGCCGATGGCACCGGCATCGTCGCCACCGATCAACAGCACCTTGCGCACGCCAACCCGCGCCACTGCTTGCTGCAGAAAGCTCGCCACCTCGGCACGCGAGCGGATGCGGCGCGCCGCCAGATGCGGCACCGGTGTCAGCCCCGCATCGCGCACGGCGGCGAGCGTCGGCAGCGACGCGTCGAGCGCGCGTCCCGGCAGGTGGTTGACGTACACCGGCGTGCCGGCCGG
>JBIODO010000423.1:0-3670 GCA_044445225.1 Burkholderiales bacterium | reverse complement strand
GCGAGGCGCGATTCGCCGACACGCACGTGAAGGTCGGGCTGCTGCCGGGCTGGGGCGGCTCGGTGCGGCTGCTTCGTCGCGTGGGGCTGCATCGCGCCAAGGAGCTGGCGCTGACGGGGCGATTCCTCGCAGCGGAGGAGGCGCTCGCGTGGGGGCTGGTCAACCGCGTCGTGGTGCCCGATCGGCTGCTGCCCGAGGCGCGCGCGATGGCAATCGAGATGCTGGCCAACCCGGCGGCGGGCTTGGTCGCCTACAAGCAACTGCTCGATGAAGAGTCGGCTGTCACGCTGCAGGAAGGCTTGCGCATCGAACGCGCGGCCTCCACCGCCGCCAACGCGGGTGTCACGGAACAAGAGATCGAAGCGCGGCTCGCGCGGCTGCGGCGCCAGCGCAAGTCCAAGAACGCGGACTGAGGGCTTCAGTTCATCTTGCACTCGGCGCTCGGCGGTAGCGTCGTGCGCGCCGCAGGCTCCACCGACCGCATCGCGATCTCGCCCTTGCCCGGCGCGGACTTGACCGCCTGCACCACCACCATCGGCCGCACCAGCTGGTGGTCGGGAGCGCGCATCTCGGGGCGCAGGCGTTTGGGTACGTTCATGTGTCGACTCTCTCTCAATGCGTCGCTTCGAGCACAGAGTGCGCAGCGCGTTCGCCGATCATCATCGCGGGGGCGCTGGTGTTGCCGCCGATCAGGTTGGGCATGATCGACGCGTCGGCCACGCGCAGGCCATCGATGCCGCGCACGCGCAGTTGCGGGTCGACCACCGCCAAACGGTCGCTCGCCGGCGCCATCTTGCAGGTGCCCACCGGGTGGTAGGTGGTGGCCACACGTTCGCGGATGAAGTTCTCGAGCGCCGTGTCGTCGTCGACGTTGCGACCGGGCAGCAGCTCGGCGCCCGACAGGCGCGCGAGCGCAGACATGCCGATGATGCGGCGCGCCTCGCGCAGTGCGCGCTGCAAAGTCTCGACGTCGGCGCGGTGTTCGAGGAAGTTGGGCTTCATCACCGGCCGCGTCGCCGGGTCGCGCGAGGCCAGCTCCACCGTGCCGCGGGTGGCAGGCCGCAGCACCGCCATGTGCAGGAAGTAGCCGTGCTTGCGCGGCAGCGTGCGCGGGTTGTCCTTCATGCCAACCATGACGGTGTATTGCACGTCGGGGCGGTCGAGCCCCGGTTTCGAGCGAATGAAGCCACCCGCCTCGGCTGCATTGGACGCCAGCATGCCCCGTTTGCCGAAGGCATAACGCAGCGGCGCAAGCCCGACGCGCGGCGCGGTGCGCCAACTCAGCGCGTAGCTTTCGGCGCTCGGGTTCTCCATGGCGATCGAGACGGTGGGATGGTCCTGCAGGTTCTCGCCGACGCCGGGCAATTCGTGGATCAGCTTGACACCCTGGCGCGTGATCGACGCCGGGCCGATGCCCGACAGCATCAGCAGCTGCGGCGAATTGACGGTGCCGGCGCACACGATCACTTCCGATGCCGCATCCAGCTTCAGCGTCTGGCTGCCCTGCCGCTTGGTGATGCCCACCGCGCGGTGGCCCTCGATGCGAATGCGCTCGACCAGCGCATCGCCAAACACCGTGAGGTTGGATCGCTGCATCACCGGGTGCAGGAATGCGCGAGAGCTGCTCCAGCGCACGCCGTTGCGCTGGTTGAGATCAAAGATGCCGAAGCCGTCCTGCTCGGGGCCGTTGAAGTCGTCGTTGCGCGCATGGCCAGCTTCGGCGGCGGCGTCGACGAACGCGTGCGCGAGCGCATTTCTCTCAGCCGGGCGCTGCACCGAGAGCTCGCCGCCGCTGCCGTGCAGCGCAGTCGCGCCGGCGCGCTGCGGACGGTCGTAGTCCTCGTGCACCGTGTAGTACGGCAGCACGTCGGTAAACGACCATCCCGTGTTGCCGAGCGCCGCCCATTCGTCGTAGTCCAGGCGGTGGCCGCGCATGTAGACGGTGCCATTGACCGACGTGCAGCCGCCGAACAGCTTGCCGCGCGGGCACGGGATCTTGCGGTACTTCACACCGGGCCCGCCGCTGAACTCGTGCTGCCAGTTGTAGCGTTCGTCGGGCAGCAGGAGGACGTTGCCAACCGGCAGCGTGGTCTTCAGGCTGAGCGGGAACTGTCGATCGGATGGGCCAGCCTCGATCAACGCCACGCGTCGCGCCGGGTCGGCCGACAGGCGATTGGCCAGCACGCAGCCGGCGGCGCCGGCGCCGACGATGACGATGTCAAATCCTTTCGTGGAGTTCATGGCGCGGGCACGCGGCAGGTCGCACGGCGCAGCATGCGGTGCCGGCCCGGAGCCGGACAAGGTGGCAGCGGGCACATCAGCTGTGAACCCGGCGCAGAGCCCGGAGCCTCACCCGGCCGCGGCAGGATCGATCCCGCTGTCCGGGGCAGGCACGCACACCTTCCCGTCCACCACCTGCACCGGCCAGCTGCGCAGCGGTTCCGTGCACGGCATCGCGCAGGCTTCGCCGGTGCGGACATCGAAGCGGCCGTTGTGCCAGCCGCACTCGACGTAGTGGCCCTCCACGGTGCCATCATCGGACAGCGACGCGGCGCCGTGCGTGCAGGTGTCGTCGGTGGCATAGAACTGACCGTCCACCTGGTACAGCGCGAGCCTGTGGCCGTTGGGCAGCACGGCCTGACGAATCGCCCCTTCCCACACGTCATCGGTGTGGCACAACGCAATCAGGTTGGCCACCGCGGGCTCGCCGTTCATGCGACTTCGATCGGCCCGCCCTTGCCGAACATCGGATCGGGCACCGCACCCCAGGTGTCGAGCGACTCGGGCACCGGCTCGAGCATGCGCGGCTCGCGCGCGCCGACTTCGGGAAACTCTTCCATGCCGTAGCTGTACTCGACCGTCAGGCCGTCAGGGTCGAAGAAATACAGGAACACGCTGCCCGACGGCGGATGCCGCCCGATGCCGAACGCGATCTTCACGCCCGCCTTGGTCATGCGGTGAAAGGCGCGGCCGACGTCGTCGATGTCGGTGACCATGAAGTTCACGTGGTGTAGGTGGTTGGCGTTGCTGGCGCCGATCGCGAGCGTGTGGTGGTACGGGTTCGGAAAACAGCGCATGAACGAAAAGCGGTCTTCGACGAAATCGCTTTCGACGAAGCCGAAATCCTCGCGCAAGCTGCGATGCGCACCGGTGAAATCGGATGTGCCGATCACCACGTGGCCCAGCCGCGCGATCTGCGCCACCGTCGGAACGTAAAGCTTGGCCATCACGGTAGTGGCGCCGTAGAAGTCGAACTCGAGCTGGCAGTGCGGCTCGCGCACCCGGAAGCTTGGCCCCTGGCGCAGCGCCTGCGCTTCGTCTCTCGGCACGCGGCGCGGCTTCAGTCCCAGTTGCTCGAAGTGCGCGAAGGCCTGTTCGGCATCGCTCTGCGATTCGAGCTCGAAGCCCACCCGCTTCAACCCAGGCTTGGCGCCGCGATGCAGCACCAGGTTGTGGTGGTCACGGCTGCAGCGCAGAAACGCGGTGTCCGCACTTTGCTCGACCAGATCGAGGCCCAGCAGGTCGCGATAGAAGCGCACCGAGCGTTCGAGGTCGGTGATGGTCAGCGCGGCGTAGCCGAGCTTGCGATAACGAAACGGCACTGTCATGAGTGCCCCCACGCTCGCTTCGCTCGCTGACCCCCGAGGGGGCGCTCGCGACTTCGGGTCGG
>JBIODO010000422.1:0-3670 GCA_044445225.1 Burkholderiales bacterium | reverse complement strand
GGTCAGTCCGAGCCGACCCCCTGCGTCGGGCTCGCGGCCGAACGGCACGCAGCTCGCGTACGCAAACAACGGCATCAGCTCGCGCATAGCCTCGCGCGCCGCATGCGAGCGATGCTGCGGCAGCCAGGCCATCGCCAGCAACTGCCACGGCAGCTCGGCCTTGATCAACTTGACCGCGCAGTGCTTCAGCTCGGGCTGCTTGCTGGTCGGGCAGAACGCGCTGGTGGTCAGCGCATTGACGCCGGCCAGCGGCCGGCCGCTGGCGCGCGCGCCGCCCAGCGCCTCGGCACCCCAATGCATCGCGATGTGCACCTGCATCGGCGCCATCGCATCGCTCGGCTGCGCCGGCAACACGATCGAGCCGCGGCGCGAAGTCACCTGCAGCAGATCGCCCGGCTTGGCGTTCAGCCGTTCGAGGTCGCGCGGATGCAGCTCGATGGTCGGCTCGGCGGCATGGCCGAACAGGCGTCCCAACGTGCCGGTGCGGCTCATGCCGTGCCACTGGTCGCGCAGGCGGCCGGTGGTCAGTGAATAGGGGTGGCGCACGTTGCGCGGCTCGGCCAGCGGCAGCGGCTTCACCGCGGCGAATCGTGCGCGGCCGTCTTCGAACTCGAAGCGCCCGTCTTCGTACAGCCGCGCGCGTCCTGCGGCCGCGCCGCGGGGCAACGGCCATTGCTGTGGACCTTGCCGATCCAGCATGGCGTACGTCATGCCGGTGATGTCGAGGTCGCGACCGCGCGTCGCCTCGCGGTGCTCGATCCACACCGCCTGCGCGCCGGCAAAGTCGAACCCGCTCGCGCGACCGTCGCAACGCGGTCGCTGCAGCAGCGGCTCGAGCCGTCGCGCCACGTCGACGGCGATGCGCCAGTCGGCACGCGCGGCGCCCGGTGCAGCCACCGCGGCGCGCACGCGCGAGATGCGGCGTTCGCTGTTGGTGACGCTGCCTTCCTTCTCGCCCCACGTTGCCGCGGGCAACAGCAGGTCGGCGAACTCGCAGGTGGCGGTGGTGCGAAACGCCTCTTGCACGATCACGAACTCGCAGCGCTGCAGCGCACGCCGCACCATCGCCTGATCGGGCATCGACTGCGCCGGGTTCGTGCAGGCGATCCACAGCAGCCTGACGGCGCCGTCGGCGGCGGCCTCGAACATCTCGACCGCCGACTGGCCCGGCCGCGCTGGCAACTCGGGCACGCCCCACAGCGCGGCCATCTCGGCGCGATCGGCCGCGTTGCCGAGGTCACGGTGCGCGGCCAGTTGATTGGCCAGTGCGCCGACCTCGCGCCCGCCCATCGCGTTGGGCTGTCCGGTCAACGACAACGGGCCGGCCCCGGGTTTGCCGATCTGCCCGGTCAACAGGTGCAGGTTGATCAGCGCGGCGTTGTTGTGCGTGCCGTTGACGCTCTGGTTCAGGCCCTGGCAATACAGGGTCAGGGTCGGCCATCGCCCGCCGGGCGCCGCCGCATCGACGCCCCCGAACCAGCGCGCCGCCTGCACCAGCGCCGCCTCGGCGATGCCGCAGGCGCTGGCCACCTCGCGCGGCGTGTACTCGCGCACCAGATCGCGCAGCGCCTCGAAGCCTTGCGTGTGCCGGCTGACGTAGGCCGTGTCGGCCAAGCCCTCCCACAGCAGCAGGTGCGCGATGCCGTGGCACAGCGTGATGTCGGTGCCGGGCTGGATCTGCAGGTGCAGATCGGCCATCGCAGCGGTCTCGGTGCGCCGCGGATCGACGACGATCCATTTCTGCGCGGGATGCGCACGCCGTGCGTCTTCGAGCCGGCGCATCAGGATCGGATGCGCCCAGGCCAGGTTGCTGCCGGTGATGAACACCGTGCGCGCGTGATCGAGGTCTTCGTAGCAGGCCGGTGGCGCGTCGGCACCCAGCGTCATCTTGTAGCCCGCCACCGCCGAGCTCATGCACAGCCGCGAGTTGGTGTCGACGTTGTTGGTGCCGATCAGCGCACGTGCGAGCTTGTTGAAGACGTAGTAGTCCTCGGTGAGCAGTTGGCCCGAAAGATAGAGGCCGACCGCGTCGGCGCCGTGGTTGCGCACGGTGTCGGCGATGCGACCGGCCGCGAGGTCGAGCGCGGCATCCCAGGCGATCTCCTTCGCGGCCTCGCCGCGCTTGGCGCGCTGCATCGGCTGCAGCAGCCGCGTCTGCAGCGTCACCGGCTGCGCCGCGGTCAGGTGCAGCGTGCTGCCCTTGCTGCACAGGCGGCCGAAGTTGGCCGGATGCCCGGGGTCGCCGCGCACGCCGGTGATCTGATTGCCCTCACTCTCGATGACGACCCCGCAGCCGACGCCACAGTAGGGGCAGGTGGATTTCGTCTCGCGCACGACTCAGCGTCCCGGTCGGCTGCGGAGCCCCCCGTCCGGCGGGGGGACGAGAGGGGGGTGCTTCATGTCACCGCAAAGCGGGCCGCCGCAGGCGACCCGCAGCCGACGCCACAGTAGGGGCAGGTGGATTTAGTCTCGCGCATGGCGCGCTGTGCTCAGGCGCCCGCCTTGGCCTGCGGCCCGGCGACCGGCGAGTTGACGTCGAGCGCCTTGTGCGCCAACTGGTCGGCATCGAGGTACACCGTGCCGCCTTCGACCTTGCATGCGAACACCACCGCGCAACCCATGTCGGGCGCCTTGGCCTGGCCGTCGGTCAACGCGATCGTCCAGTTGTGCAGCGGGCACGCGACGCTGTCGCCGAACACGATGCCCTGGCTCAGCGGCCCACCCTTGTGCGGGCAGCGGTCGAGCAACGCGAACACCTGGTCGCTCGCGCTGCGGAACACGGCGACCGCGAGGCCTCGCTCGCGCGCGATTCGCCGTGCGCCGAGCGGCGGAATGTCGTCGACGCGGCACACCGCCTGCCAGATCGTCGAGCGGGCGTTCATGCCGAGACCGCTTGCTCTTGCGCGTCGCTCGTCACCGCGTTGAACTGCCGCAGGTCGACACTGGCCCTGGCATGCTCGAACCAGGGGTCGGGCTCGCCGTCGAGCGCGAACTGTAGGCGCTGCCACAGCGCCTGGCGGTTGGCCGCGTCGTCGAGCACCCGCTTCTTCACGTGATCCAGTCCGACGCGGCTCACGTAGTGCACCGTGCGTTCGAGGTACCAGCCCTCCTCGCGGTACAGCTGCAGGAACGCGCCCGCGACCTCCAGCACCTCGGCCGCGGTCTTCACTTTGACGAAGAACTGCGCCACCTCGGTCTTGATGCCGCCGTTGCCGGCAACGTAGAGCTCCCAGCCCGAGTCGACACCGATCACGCCGACGTCCTTGATGCCCGCCTCGGCACAGTTGCGCGGGCAGCCCGACACCGCGAGCTTGACCTTGTGCGGCGCGTACATGCGCCACAACGCGCGCTCGAGGTCCTTGCCCATCTGCGTGCTGTCTTGCGTGCCAAAGCGGCACCACTCGCTGCCGACACAGGTCTTCACGGTGCGCAGCGCCTTGGCGTAGGCGTGACCGCTGGGCATGCCGATGTCGCGCCACACGTGGACCAGGTCTTCCTTCTTGACGCCGAGCAAATCGATGCGCTGGCCACCGGTCACCTTCACGGTGGGGATCTTGTACTTGTCCACCACGTCGGCGATGCGGCGCAGCTCGGCGGCCGTGGTCTCGCCGCCCCACATGCGCGGCACCACCGAGTAGGTGCCGTCCTTCTGGATGTTGGCGTGGCTGCG
>JBIODO010000421.1:0-3674 GCA_044445225.1 Burkholderiales bacterium | reverse complement strand
GATTGCACGAACAGATCGGCGCGCACCGGTTCGTGCCGCAGCTTGCCCAGCCACAGTTCGATGCGCTGGTAGCTCACGCCCTTGCGAGTGGCCTGCAGGCTCAAGTGCTGGCATACCTGATCCGATTCGGCGCCGCACGGCTCCTCGCCGACCACGCTGCCGGCGTAGTCGTCGGCCCAGCTCATGGTCGCGATGTCGCCAGTGGACGCGTCGCCGAGCAGCTTCTGCGATGGCGTGATGCGCAGCGGCCGTTGGCTGCCCGGCATCAGCAGCCAGAAGTCGTCGCCCAGCATCAGCACCTTCTGGCCCGCCTCGGCCGGCGAGCGCATCAGCACCAGCGACTTGTGCTGTTCTTGCACGAACACGGTGTAGCGCCGCTCCTTGTCGGGGCTGCCGTCGCGGTTGAGCACGCTGATGTGCGTTTCGACCTGCAGGTTGTCTTGCCCTGTGCGGTAGCGATCGGCTGCCTTCAGCAACGCCGGCACGTCGTCCGCCGCGTGGGCGGCGGACGCAGCCAGCATGGCGCACAACAGCGCCAGGCGATGTCGGAAAGTTGTCATGGTCATGCTCCGATTGGTCACACGTGCGCCAGGGCATCGACGATCGGCCTGCGCACCGTGCGCCGCGCCACCCAGGCCGATGCCGCCATCGACAGCAGCACCATGGCCAGCAGCGTGGCGCCGTACAAGCCGCCGTCGATCACCACCTGCAGCGGGTAGCCGGCGCTACGCCCGGGCGGCGGTGGCATCTCCACCGGAAACACCAGCAGCGCCACCGACACCGCTAGCGCGATCCCCGCGCCGAGCAGCGCGCCGGCGCCGCCGAGCACCAACCCTTCGAGCGCAAACGAGCGAGTCAGTTGACCGGGTAGCGTGCCAAGGGCTCGCAACGTGCCGATCTCGCGGGTGCGTTCGATGATCGCCATCGCCATCGCGTTGGTCACCACGAACACCACGATCACGCCGATGACGATGCCGAGCGCGCCGAAGATGCGGTTGTAGAGTTCCTTGACGCTCTTGTAGAACACCGCCTGGTCGAGCCAGGTCTGCACCGCGAGCTGCGGCAGCGCCGCGGCGATGCGCGCGCGCGCGCCGTCGGTGGCATCCATGCCCGACAGAAACACGCCCAGGCTCGACACCCGTTGCGTCACCAGCAGCTTCTGCGCGCTGGCGACGTCGATGTAGACCAGCCGCTTGTCGATGTCGGGGATGCCGGTGGAGAACACGCCCTTGACGGTGACGTCGATGGCGTTGAGCGCGCCTTCAGTGGTGCTGGCCAGCAGCGTGAGGCTGGCGCCCGGTGTGGCCTTCAGGCTGCGTGCCAGGCCTTCGCCCAGCATCACCGTGTTGGGCTGCCCCGACGCGAGCACATCGCCGGCCAGCACGCGCAGGAACGGCCCCTTGACCGCGAACTCGGCGTCGGGGTCGATGCCGGCGGCCAGCATCACGGTGGACTTGTCGCCATTGCTGATGAGGCCCGAGAACTCCACCCGCGGCAGCACGTGCAGCACCTGGCGGTCGGTGAGCAGCCGCGCCTTGATCGCTGCCACGTCGTCCAGGCCGTGCTGCAGCGGCGTGTCTTCGTCGCGCTGAAACTGCTCGGGCTTGCCGACGATCAGGTGGCCGGTGGTGCGCGCCGAGATCTGCGCCAGCCCTTGATAAGTGAACAATGCAAAGCCGCCGGCCAGCAGGATGGCCGCGGTGCCGAGCGCGGCGATCGACACCGTGACCATCGAGCGCCGCCGATTGCGCAGCGTGTTGAGCACGGCAAAACGCAGCCAGCGCAGTGCGTTGGGCCACTGCAGGCCCTGGCGCGACGCGCGCGCCAGCGCGCGTTGGGGTGTGTCCAGTGGCTTCATGCGATCACCTCTTCGGCAGCGGGCGCGGCGACGATGCGGCCGTCGCGCAGGTCGATCACGCGGTCGCAGCGGCGCAGCGCGCGCGCGTCGTGGGTGGCCACCAGGAAGGCCGCGCCCTGCGCGTGGCCGCGTTCGCGCATCAGGTCGAGCACCTGATCGGCGGTGTGTGAGTCGAGGCTCGCGGTCGGCTCGTCGGCGATCACCAGCGCCGGCCGCTTGACCAGCGCGCGGGCGATCGCCACCCGCTGGCGTTGCCCACCCGACAACGTGTCAGGGCGATGCGCCGCGTGTTCGGCCAGCCCGACGGCGCGCAGCACTTGGTCCACGCGCTCGCGGCGCTCGGCCGCCGGCACGCCGGCAAGGAACAGCGGGTAGTCGACGTTGTCGGCCACCGTCATCACCGGAACCAGGTTGAAGCTCTGGAACACGAAGCCGATGGCGTCGCGGCGCAGCAGCGTGGCTTCGGTCTCGCCGATGCCGTTGACCCGCTGGCCGCGAAAGCGCACCTCGCCGTGGTCGGGCTGGTCGATCAGCCCCGCCAGGTTGAGCAGCGTGCTCTTGCCGCTGCCCGAGGGGCCGGTCAGCGCCACCATCTCGCCGGGCAGCACGCGCAGGTCTACACCCTGCAATGCGGGCACCACGTGCTGGCCGAGGCGATAGGTCTTGTGCACATCGCTCAACTCGAGCACCGCGTCAAGGGGCAGCGCGCTCACGATGCCAGCTCCTTCAGCTTGGCCTGCGCGGTGGCGGCCTGCGGCGCGCCGCTTGCGACCACCTGCTCGAACCAGCGGCGCGCGTCGGCCGGCCGGTTGTCGGCCGCCGCGGCCACGCCGGCGCGCAGCCACACGCTGCCGCGAAACGGCAGCGGCGACGTCGCCAGCAGCGGGCTTTGCAGCACCTGCTCGAGCAGGCTGCGGCCGCGCGCACCGCGGTTGAACATCGCCGGCATGCCGATGAAGGTGTTGGCGGCGACGAAGCGCGCCTCCAGGCTGGCCGGCGTGCCCCGGTGCAGCAGCGTGTCGTGCGCCGGCTGCAGCAGAGCCAGCGCCTTGTCGATGCGCGCCAGCCCTTCGTCGGCGTAGGACATCTTCTTCCACGGCAGCATGGCGGCGCGCGCTTGCAGCGCGGTGGCCGCGCCGCTGTAGGCCAGCATCACCGGGTCGGCAGGGTCGGCCTCGGCGAGGCTGGCGAATTGCTTGACGGCGGGGTCGATCGCGCCTTCGTCGCCGGCGGCCGCGCGCTGGAACGCGGCGAACGCGGCTTCGAAACTGGTGGCGTCGGCGGCGCACGCCGGCTTGGCGGCCAGCGCCATCCAGGTGGCGCCCGCGGCGCTGATGGCGGCGACGGTGGCGACGCGCAGCACAGCGCGCCGGTTGGGGCTGTTGAGATCGTTCATGCGGCACCTCGTGTGGAACAGTCGGTGCCGGCAGTCTGGTCAGCGCCTCGCCCGGGCGCAGCCTGGATGCGACGAAACGGCGGCCGCCGTCGCGAGATGTCGGGCGCCGGGCGCGGTGCGTTGCGGCGGCGCCGACAAACCCACGTTGAGCGGTCGGCGGGCGACATCTTGGCGCCAGGCCGATGCGCATCCGGAACCCGCCACGGGGCGTATCCCAAGCTCAATGGCGCCCTTGGTGCGGGCGCCGGGGGTGGCCTGTGACTGCGGTGCGGATTGGCCGGTTGAGGTGGACAGGCGGCAGCTCAGTGCCGCTGCGGGCTCGCCGGTTCGGGCTTGAGCACGTAGCCGAAGCGCGCGGGCATCGCGTCGAACGCCAGGCTCTGCGGCGACCACAGGCCCTGCTCGATCGCACGCGATGCG
>JBIODO010000420.1:0-3686 GCA_044445225.1 Burkholderiales bacterium | reverse complement strand
GACATGAACACTCAGATCCGCAACATCGCGATCATCGCCCACGTCGACCACGGCAAGACCACGCTGGTCGACCAGCTGCTGCGCCAAAGCGGCACCTTCCGCGACCACCAACAGGTGGCCGAGCGCGTGATGGACAGCAACGACCTCGAGCGCGAGCGCGGCATCACCATCCTGGCCAAGAACTGCGCGGTACGCTGGCAGGGCACGCACATCAACATCGTCGACACGCCGGGCCACGCCGACTTCGGCGGCGAGGTGGAGCGGGCCCTCTCGATGGTCGACGGCGTGTTGCTGCTGATCGACGCCGTCGAAGGCCCGATGCCGCAGACGCGCTTCGTCACGCGCAAGGCGCTCGCGTTGGGCCTGAAGCCGATCGTCGTTGTCAACAAGGTCGATCGGCCCGGCGCACGCTGCGACGAGGTCATCAACGCCACGTTCGATTTGTTCGACAAGCTCGGCGCCAGCGAATCGCAGCTTGACTTTCCGGTCTTGTACGCCTCGGGCCTTGAAGGCTGGGCCACCATGAAACCTGGCGAGGTGGGCACCGATCTGGCGCCGTTGTTCGAGGCGGTGCTGCAGCACGTGCCAGCCCACGCCGGCGACGAGACCGCGCCGCTGCAGCTGCAGATCGCGTCGCTCGACTACTCGAGCTACGTCGGGCGCATCGGCGTCGGGCGCATCAACCAGGGCACCATTCGCCCGGCGATGGATGTGGCGGTCTGCGAGGGCGTCGACGGCGTGCCGCGCAAGGCCCGCATCAACCAGGTGCTGACGTTCGAAGGGCTGGAGCGCCAGCAGGCCGAAAGCGCCGGCCCTGGCGACATCGTGCTGGTCAACGGCATCGAAGACATCGGCATCGGCATGACGATCACCAGCCTGGAGACGCCGCTGCCGCTGCCGATGCTGCAGGTCGACGAGCCGACGTTGACGATGAACTTCTGCGTCAACACGTCGCCGCTGGCCGGACGCGAGGGCAAGTTCGTCACCAGCCGGCAGATCCGCGACCGGCTCGATCGCGAGCTGCAAAGCAACGTGGCGTTGCGCGTCAAAGACACCGACGAAGATGGCATCTTCGAGGTGTCCGGCCGCGGCGAGCTGCACCTGACCATCCTGCTGGAGAACATGCGCCGCGAAGGCTACGAGCTCGCGGTGTCGCGCCCGCGCGTGGTGCTTCACGAGGTGGACGGCCAGAAGCAGGAGCCGATCGAATTACTGACGGTCGATATCGAAGACCAGCATCAGGGTGCAGTGATGCAGGAGCTCGGTGCGCGCAAGGGGGAGCTCGCCGACATGCAAAGCGACGCGCGCGGCCGCGTGCGCCTGGACTACCGCGTGCCCGCGCGCGGGCTGATCGGCTTTTCCACCGAGTTCCTCAACATCACGCGCGGCACCGGCTTGATGAGCCACATCTTCGACGGCTACGAGGCGTTCAAGGGCGAGATCGGCGGGCGCAAGAACGGCGTGCTGATCAGCCACGAAGACGGCGAGATCGTCACCTACGCGCTGGGCAAGCTCGACGACCGCGGCCGCATGTTCGTCAAGGCCGGCGACCCGGTGTACGAGGGCATGATCGTCGGCATCCACAGCCGTGACAACGACCTGGTCGTCAACGCGGTGCGCCAGAAGCAGCTCACCAACTTCCGCGTATCGGGCAAGGAAGACGCGATCAAGATCACGCCGGCGATCGAGTTGACGCTCGAAAGCGCGGTGGAGTTCATCGCCGACGATGAGCTGGTGGAGATCACGCCCAAGTCGATTCGCATCCGCAAGCGTCACCTCAAGGAGCATGACCGCAAGAGGGCGGCTCGAGAGGCCGCTTGAGCGGCCTCCCTCGCCGCTGGCGGCGAATGTTTTCGCACCCCCGAGCCCCCGCCAAGCGGGGGCTCCAGTTCGAGAGACGCCCGGGCCGCTGCGCGGCCCTCTGAGAACCGGTCATGAGTCATTCGCGCGCGGTTTTGTTGATGGTCCTCGTCACGCTGATGTGGAGCATCGCGGGCGTCGTCACGCGCCACTTGCAGGGCGCCGAGAGCTTCGAAGTCACGTTCTGGCGCAGCGCATTCACGATGCTGGCGTTGTCGATCGGCCTGTCGGCGATGCGCGGCGCGCAGTGGTGGGGCGAGCTGCGGCGCGCACGCTGGCCGGTGTGGGTCTCGGGTGTGTTCTGGGCGGTGATGTTCACCGCCTACATGGTGGCGATCACACTGACCACGGTCGCCAATGTGCTGGTCACGCTGGCCGCAGGCCCGCTGGTCACCGCGCTGTTCGCGCGTGTGGTGCTGCGTCACCGGCTGCCGCGGCGTACCTGGGTGGCCATCGCGCTGGCCGGCGCGGGCATCGCGTGGATGTTCGGCCACCAGTTGCAACTGGGCGGCAGCGCGTTGGCGGGCATGACCGTTGCGTTGGCGGTGCCGCTGGCCGGGGCCGCCAACTGGACGCTGCTGCAGCACATCGCGCACGGCAGCGGCGATCCCGACGAACCGGCGCACGACATGCTGCCAGCGGTGTGGATCGGCGCGGTGCTGGCATCGCTGGCCACCTTGCCGCTGGCTTGGCCGCTGCAGACCTCGGGCCACGACCTTGCGCTGCTGGCCTTGCTGGGTGTGGTGCAGCTGGCGATTCCATGCCTGCTGGCCGTGTGGCTGACGCGCGTGTTGCCCGGCCCGGAGATCGCGCTGTTGGCGTTGCTCGAGGTGATTTTCGGTGTCGCGTGGGCTTGGCTGTGGGCCGGCGAGGCGCCAGGCGCGGCGGCGCTCACCGGCGGCGGCCTGGTGCTGGCCGCGCTGGTGGGCAACGAGTTGCTGGCGTTGCGCGGCCGCCGCGCTGCGCTGGCCGCGCCGGCGCCCGGATAGACTGCGGCGCCTGTCAGTTGCCAATGCCCGCCGCGGCGTCCGATGAGGCCGCCGCCTTAGCCGCCAGCATGCCGTTTCGCAGCGCCGACCTGCATTCGCCGCACACCGCCGACCCCGAGGCGCCGGTGGTGCTGCGTTTTCCGGCGGTCGGCGACCTGGTGTTGCTCACTGTGCTGCTTGAAGCCTTGTGGCAGCGCTACGGCAAGCCGGTGCACCTGCTGGCCTCGGGCGAGTGGACGCCGCTGTTGTTGCAGGCCGACCCGGCGGTGTCGGAACTGCGCCTGGTGTGGAGCCGGCGCACGCCGCATTGGATGACGCCGTCGCGATGGTCGGCCCAGGACTGGCTGCGCGCGCATCGCGGGCCCATCTATCTGTGCGATCCCGACGTGTACGCCGAGCGCATCATCCAGCGCGCCGGCCTTGCCGAAGACCGTCTGGTGCGCGCGTGGCAGCACTGGCCCGGCAACGACGTGCATTGGGCCGACTGGTGGCTCGACGTCGCCCAACTCGACGCCAGTGGGGTGCCCGGGCCTGCGCGGCGCCCGCAGGTGCCGGCGCGTCCGCGTCTGCACGTGCCCGCCGAGTGGCACATGCAGACGCACCATTGGCTGCAGCAACACCATTTGCACGAGCGGCCGCTGGTGCTGGTGCAGCCCGGCCACAAGAAGACCCACAAGCGCGGCCGCATCGCCACCGGCACGCACGACAAGCACTGGCCCGCGGAGCGCTGGGGCGCGGTGGTCCGCGCGGTGCTCGCCGAGGTACCTGGCGCAGCAGTGCTGGTGTGCGGTTCGTCGCGCGAGGCACGACTCGTGCAGGAGATCGTCGACGCGGCAG
>JBIODO010000419.1:0-3690 GCA_044445225.1 Burkholderiales bacterium | reverse complement strand
CGCCGTACAGAGCGAGCCAGGTGTCGGCGAGCCGGCGTGGCATGAGATCGGCCAGCACGGGGCCGAGCTTGCGCCGCGCACCGTGCTTGGCCGCAATGAGTTCGCCTTCGATGGCACGCCCGGGCGTCAAGTCGATGCGCAACGCGTCGCCCGGCCGCCAGTAGCTCGATATCTGCAGGATCGCCGGGCCGCTCAGGCCGCGGTGCGTGAACAGCAGGTCTTCGTGGAACTCGGCGCGGCTGCCGTGGCCATTCACGGCCACCGCAACTTCGAGCGACAGGCCCGCCAGCGCCGCAAATGGCGCCCACTGCGCCGAGTCGAAGGTGAGCGGCACCAGCCCCGGGCGGGTTTCGACAATCGCGTGGCCGAACTGGCGCGCCAGTCGATAGCCGAAATCGCTGGCACCGATCTTCGGAATCGAAAGCCCACCGCAGGCCACCACCAGCTGCGCCGCAGCGACGGTGCCGTGACCGGTGTCGAGCTCGAATCCGCCATCACCGTGGCGAACCGTGGCCACGGGGCAGGGCTGCCAGCGCTGCACATCGCCCACCGCGCATTCGGCCAGCAACAGGTCGATGATCTGCTGGCTGGAATCGTCGCAGAACAGCTGGCCCTTGTGCTTCTCGTGCCAGGCGATGCCGTGGCGGTCCACCAGAGCGATGAAGTCGCGCGGCGTGTAGCGCGCGAGCGCCGAGCGGCAGAAGTCGGGGTTGGTGGACGAGAAGTTGTTCGGCCCCACCTCTCGATTGGTGAAGTTGCAGCGCCCGCCACCTGAGATGCGGATCTTCTCGGCGACCACGCTCGCGTGATCGATCAGCAGCACACGAACGCCGCGTTGTGCCGCGATCGCGGCGCAGTGCAAGCCGGCCGCGCCGGCACCGACGATGACGGCGTCCACCTCGTGCATCGGCGCGATGATAGGGGCCGATCCTGGCAACGGCCTGGTTCAACCCGGGGTCCGGACCTCCCAGGTCACTCGTGTTGCGCGGCGATTCCGCCTCGTTCGCTGCCGGACACGGCGTCCAGCACCTGCGCGTGCAGGACTTGGTTCACGAAGTGGTCGAGCCAGTGCACCGAACAGTGAGCCATGGCACTCAGTGCTTCGCGAATGCGTTCAACCTCGCTGGGCGCGCCGGTGCGCAAGACATCCAACAGGTCGTGCCCAGCAGGCGTTTCAGCCAGGACTCTCAGCGACCGGTCGTCCAGAGTTGATGCCAGCGCAGCGGCAATCGCTGCACCCGCACCCTCAGAAAGGGTTGCGTCAATGCAGGCAGCCGCGGCGGCGACGATGCTCGCTCGGGCGCTCGAAGCAGCAATCGCACGTGTGGAGTCTGCAGCAGCGCTGGCTGAAGCACCGGCGTTGATGCCCCCAGCGCCAGAAGCAGCAGCACCCGTTGCGCCACCGGCACCCGTTGCCGTGTCCGCAACGCCAGCAGCAGCACGAGCCGCGCCACCGGCGGCGGCGCCAGCGACGGCACCCGCCGCGCCGGAGGCAGCGGCGCCTGCAGCACCGCCGGCACCAGCCGCGCCGTCCGCAGCGCCAGACGCGGCCGCACCTGCCGCGCCACCGGCAGCGCCAGAGGCGGCACCCGCTGCACCGGAGGCAGCGGCGCCTGCAGCGCCACCGGCTGCGGCGCTGGCGGTGCCAGACCCAGCAGCGCCTGCGGTACTGCCGGCGCTGCCACCGGCCGTGGCATGCGCAGCACCGGAGGCAGCGGCACCTGCAGCACCGCCGACAGCAGTCGCCGGAGCACCAGAAGCGGCACCAGAAGCAGCAGCACCTGCCCTGCCACTGGCGCCAGCGGTGGCACCCGCAGCGCCGGATGCAGCAGCACCAGCAGCGCTGCTGGAACCCGCTGCAGCTTTTGCAATGCCAGAGGCAGCAGCGCCAACAGCGCCACCGGTACCAACGGCAGCAGCACCAGATGCAGCAGCACCCGCGGCGCCGCCGGCACTGGCACCAGCCGCAGCGGAAGTGCCTGCAATCAGATCGCGCAGGACACCTGCAACCATGCCGGGCTCCTGCAGCGCCCAACGGGCGAGCTCAGCCGCCAACGGCTGACGATCGGGTTCAGCGGCAAGGCGTGTCGTGGCCATGCTCGACAGCAGGCTGCCGTTCGAGATGGTGAGGTTGGAGATCCCGTAGGCCATGCTCGTTTCCAGATCGGCGATTCAGTGGGTTGCCCGCAGGGACCATCCCGTTCAACGTGTTCGGGTCGGCCGGCAGCGTCTGTGTGCCGATCTGGCACCATGGCGCTGATCCACCGTCCCTCACCGAGGAGCCTGCATGGATGGAGACGATGCCCGCCTGGCCGACGGACGCGAGCGGGCGCTGGTGCTGGAGCGAGAGGTCGCCAAGGCGGTGATCGGCCAGGCCCGCGTGATCCGGCTGGTGACCACCGCGGTGTTCGCGCGCGGGCACGTGCTGCTGCAGGGCGACGTCGGCGTGGGCAAGACGCTGCTGCTGCGCGCGCTCGCACGGGTGCTCGGCGGCGCGTTCGCGCGCACCGAGGGCACGATCGACCTGATGCCGGCCGACCTCGTGTACTACACCTACATCAACGCCGACGGCCGCCCGGCGGTCGAGCCCGGGCCGCTGATCCGCCACGGTGAGGAGCTCGCGGTCTTCTTCTTCAACGAGATCAATCGCGCCCGGCCGCAGGTGCACGCGCTGCTGCTGCGCGTGATGGCCGAGCGCAGCGTGCAGGCCTTCAACCGCGAATACCGCTTTCCGCACCTGCTGGTGTTTGCCGACCGCAACCGCGTCGAGCGGGAAGAGACCTTCGAGATCTCGTCGGCCGCGCGCGACCGCTTCATGGCCGAGGTCACGATCGAGCTGCCCACCGGCGACGACGAGCGCCGCGCGCTGATGCTCGAGCCGCGCTTCCACGATCCCGAGCGCCTGCTCGACGGCTTGCGCCCGGGGCTTGTCGATCACCGAGAGCTCAACACGCTGGCCCAGTGCATCCAGCGCAGCGTGCGCACCTCCGATGCGCTGCAGCGCTACGCGCTCAACCTGTGGCGGGCGACGACGCAGCCGCAAGAGTTCGGCATCCGCATCTCGGACATCGACACCGCGGGCCTGATGCTCGCGGGCGCCAGCCCGCGCGGCATCAGCCTGCTGCTGCGCGCCGCGCGCGTGGCCGCGTGGCTCGACAACCGCGACCACGTCACGCCCGAAGACGTGCAAGCGGTATTCACCGAGACGATCGCGCACCGGCTCGTCTACCAGCCGGTGCACGAGATGCACCGCCACGACATCTCGCCGCGCCTGATGGCCGGCATCCTGGCCGCGGTGGCTGCACCCTGAAGGCCCGCGATGCACGCGATCCCCGAAGTGCACTATCGCGTCGCGGGTGCGGTGCGCGGCCGCTGGCCCGGCGCGCACCGCAGCCGGCGCGGCCACAGCGGCTCGGAGTTCCGCGCGCATGCGCCGCTGATCGACGTGCCCGATGTGCGCCGGCTCGACCTGCACGCGAGCCTGCGCGATCCGTTCGGCCAGTGGCTGGTGCGCGTGAACAGCGAGCGCATGGCGATCCCTGTTGCGGTGGTCGCCGACTTGTCGGCCTCGATGGGCTTCGAGGGTGCCCAGCGCAAGCTCGACGTGCTGTCCGACTTCGTCGAGAGCCTGTCGTGGTCGGCTTGGCGCAACGGCGACAGTTTCGGCTTCGTCGGCTGCGACGAGCAGGT
>JBIODO010000418.1:0-3691 GCA_044445225.1 Burkholderiales bacterium | reverse complement strand
AACCCCAAGAAGCCGGAAGACCCGAAACCCGAGACCGTGAAGAAGCCGGTGCCCGAGGCGCGCGTGCCGGTGCCCAACAAGCCGCCGGGCGAGATCGAAGGCGCGCGCCGCAAGGCCGCGGGCGTTGGCCTGCTGGCGATGAAAGACCAGCTCGCCGAGATCCGCGGTGCGCCGGTGTTGCGGCTGTAGGCGGCCGTGTTGATCCCGCCTGAGCCGTTGGTGGCGTTGGAGGTGATCAGCGAGCGCACCGGAATGCCCTGCTCGTTGCCGGCGCCGACACCGGCACCGACACCGGAGCCGACACCTGGCCCCGCCTTGATGTCCTGATTCATCTGCACCGCCACCGGCGCACCGCGGATCTCGGCGAGCTGGTCTTTCATCGCCAGCAGGCCCACGCCCGCGGCCTTGCGGCGCGCGCCTTCCATCTCGCCCGGCGGCTTGTTCGGCACCGGAACGCGCGCCTCGGGCACCGGCTTCTTCACGGTCTCGGGTTTCGGGTCTTCCGGCTTCTTGGGGTTAGCGTTGGCCGGTTGCTCCTCGGCCTTTTTCTCGACCTTGGCCGGCGGTGGCGGAGGCGGCGGTGGCGTGTCGCGCTCGAGCACGATCTTGGCCAGCTGCGGCGGCAACTCGGCGACCTGCGTGCGGTCTTCCGTCGGCCTGGGCATCAGCAGAAACAGCAGGCACAACAGCGTGGCGATGATCAGCACGCGGTTGCGGATTCGCTTGAAGCGCGCCTCGTCGGCCAGCGCGGTGGCCCACGGCAGGACCGACTGGCGAAACGAGATCGCGTAGGTCGCGGTCGCGGTACCGGCTCTCATGTCTCAAACCCCTGCCGCACCGCGAACGACACGTCGGTGAAGTTGGCGCGCGCGCTGGTAACCATCACCTTGCGCAGCAGGCGATACGAGATGTCCTTGTCGCCCATGATCGTGATGGCAGCCTTGCTGGCCTGGTTCTTCTCACGGATCACCTGGCGCTTGGACAGCAGTTCGAGCTCGGCCTTCAGCGGCGCGATCACATCGTCATTGCTGCGCATCACCTCGGCCACGTCGGCCACCTTGCGGCCGTCGACGATGATCTCCGCAGCGCTGATGGTGACGACGATGGTCTCGCGCGGATGGGTGTCGGCGGTCGACTCGGGCAGCTTGACGGATTTGAAGCTCGGCAGCGTTTCGACCTCGCTGGCGGAAGACAGCAAGAAGAAGATCAGGATCGTGAAGATGTCGATCAGCGACACCAGGTTGAGGTCGAGCTGCTGCTTGTTGCGCTCCTTGCGGGCAGCGCGTTTTTCCAACGGCGTCAGGATCATAGGGCCCCCTTGGCCCTACGGGCCTTCCCCCCGAGGGGGAGCGAGCGCCTTCGGAGCGGCCGTGCGGCGCTCATGATGCGTTGCCCTTGGTGCGAACCGGCGCGTCACCCACCGACACGTCGGGGAACAGCTCCACACGCACGAGCTTGGGGCCGCCATTGGTGCTGCGGCCGGCACGCACGGCGTCCATCACGTGCACCAGCACGTCGTACGACGTGTCGGGCTCCGACAGCACGGTGGCCGTGCGGGTCTCGGGAAACTTCTGCTTCACGGTCTGCATCAGCGTGTTGAGCGCCTTCACGTCGTGATGGCCGTCCTTCTTCTCGATGCGCTGGATCAGGCCACCGATGCGGTCGCCGACCTCGAGCGCGTCGGGGCGGATCACCACCTCGAGCTTGAGGTCGTTGCCCTTGAGCTGCTCGAGCTTGTTGTTCGATTGCGCGGGCAGCGTCAAGTCCATCACCGCCAGCCGCGTGAACACGGCGGTCGACAGCAGGAACGGCACCAGCACCACGATCAGGTTGATGAACGCGGTGACCTCGAGCGCGGCCACTTCCTTGCGCAGGCGTCTGACTCGCATGGCGGTCTCGCTTTCGCTGCAGGTGCCAGTGGCTCAACGAGCCGGCGTAACTTCGGACTTGATGCGCTGCACCAGGTTCAGGAAACTGATCTTGGCGGCCTCCAGGCCGTCGACGATCTCGGCCGTGCGCGCCTGCAGGAACGCGTGGATCAGCAGGAACGGGATCGCCACCATCAGCGCGAAGGCGGTGTTGTTCATCGCGATCGAGATCGAGGCCGACAGCAGCTCGGCCTTCTCGGCCGGGTTGACCTGCGCCACCGCGGTGAAGCCCTTGATCAGGCCGATGATCGTTCCGAGCAAGCCCACCAGCGTGATCACGTTGGCGAAGGTGGCGATGTAGTGGGTGCGCTTTTCAAGGCGCGGCACGATCTCCATCATGCCCTCCTCCATCGCGGCGTCGATGTCTTCGCGGCGCGCTGGCGTCTGCATGCGCTGCAGGCCGTTGGAGACGATCTTGCCGATCGCCGCATCGGACTTGCCCGACACATGCTGCACTTCCTTGAACTTGCCGTTTTGCAGCATCGGCAGCATGTGTTCCCACAGCTTGCGGTTTTCGGAGCGTGCGCGGTTGAGGAAGACGAAGCGCTCGATGGCGATCGTCAGGCCCAGCGCCATGATCAGGATGCTGGGGTAGATGAACAGGCCGCTGTCCTGAAAGAATTTCACCGCGGTGTCGAACGCACTCATCACTCACTCTCCTGTCGCTGATTCGGACTGCTTGACTGTTGGTAAACGGGGCTACTTGGCTGCGGGCGCAGCGGCAGCCGGGGCCACCATCGCGTCGTAGCG
The DNA here is from genome assembly GCA_044445225.1 of Burkholderiales bacterium. Lineage (GTDB taxonomy): Bacteria > Pseudomonadota > Gammaproteobacteria > Burkholderiales > Burkholderiaceae_C > JAEUPI01. Next base: position 1,013 of record JBIODO010000418.1, on the reverse strand, counting down.
CACCTGGCGGCGGAACACGTCGCGGTCGACCGGTGCCAGCACTTCGTCGAGCACGCCGCCGGGTGGCCGGCCCGACAAGTCACCCTGCAGTGGTTTCTTCCACGGCACGATGAAAAGCAACGTGGGCAACACGCGGATGCCGAAGAACAGCGTGCGCGCGATGTCGGCGCGGTCTTGCGCGAGCGCCGGCATCGCCGCCAGGAGTGCTGCCACGGTGACCACCGAACGCGGCGTCATGGCTTTTCCTTCAGGCTCAGCGCCACGTGGTCGTCCTTGCGGTTCTTCAGGTCGGCCACCCATTTCGTGACGGCCGCATCGCCGCCCGACAACGCCAGATACCAGTCGTACAGCTCCAGTGCGCGCTTGCGGTCTTGCAGGTACAGATCGTTCAGGATCCCGAGGTTGAGCACTGCCGAGGCATAGCTGGCGTCGAGCACGATCGCCTTTTCGTATTCGTCACGGGCCTTGGTGAACTGGCCCTGCTGGCGGTAGATGATGCCCAGCTGGTTGTGGAACACCGCCTGCCGGGGGCTGGCCTGCACGGCGCGCTCGAGCTCCGCCGCGGCTTCGGGCAGCTTGCCGGCCTGGCGGTACAGCAGGCCCAGATTGGCGTGCACGCCGCCGAGCTCGGGGTTCGACTGCGCAAGCGCCTTCAACTGGCGCTCGGCTTCGTCGTTGCGGCCGGCACGCATCGCGCGGCGCGCGGTGTCGAAGGCGGCTTGCGCACGTGCATCCACCGGCACCTCGGGCTCGGCCTGCGCCGGCGGGGTGGCGATCGGCGAAGCGCCCGCCTTGTCGGCAGCCGCGGCCCGCTCTGCGGGCGTCGGCCCGGCGGGCTTGTTGGCCTCGGGCTCGGCGGGCTTGCTGTCACTCGTGACGCCGGTGACCTGACGCACCGCTGCCATCGGATCGGGCATCGACGCGCAACCGGACAACGCCGCAACCACGGCCGCTGGCAGCGCCAGCGCGACGAAGGGTTTGAGCGTCTCAACGAATCGCATCGATCACGCTTT
>JBIODO010000417.1:0-3703 GCA_044445225.1 Burkholderiales bacterium | reverse complement strand
TACTGCGTGGGCCGCTTCTTCAGTTGAATCGCGGGGTCGCAGTTCTGTGGCGAGACGAAGCAGCCGCGGTCCATGCGCGGCGCGTACGAGCCGAGAAAGCCGCCGCCGTGCGCGGCCAGCAGCTTGAGCTCGGGCAGCGCATCGAGCACGCCCTCGAAGATCAGCTTCTCCAGCGCAATGGTGGTGTCCAGCGGGTTGCCGATCACGTTGGCCAGCCAGCCGTTGCCTTTGAAGCGCGCGTGCAGCTCCGCGGTGCCCTGCGGGTGGATGAACAGCATGGCGCCGAGCTCTTGCGCCTTGGACAGCAGCGGATGGAACTCGGGGTGGCAGAAGTCGCGCCCCAGCACGTTGCCGCCGATCGCGGCGCCTTTGAGACCGAGCTTGCGCACCGCGTCCTCGAGCATCGTCTCCGCCAGCTCGGGAAACTGCATCGGCAGCGACGCGAAGGCGGCCAGCCGCTTCGGATGCCGCGCGCACAGCTCGGCCAGGGCCTCGTTCTGCACGCGGCAGATGGCCTGCGCGGTGTCGCGGTCCTTGCGGTACCAGAACGGGTTGATGCTGAGCACCTGCATGTCGATGCCCAGGCGGTCCATCGCCGCGAAGCGCGCGGCGAGTTGCTGCTCGATCTGCAGAAAGTGCTCGGGCACGCCCTTGACCTTGGGCAGCACGCCGGGCGCCTCGTCGCCCATCAGATCGATCGCGGCCTGAAAGTAGCAGTGCGCGTGCACGTCGACCGTGCGCGCGCGCCGGCCCCTGAGGACCACGGGCGCCCGCTTGGGCGCGACCCCACCGCCACCGCCCTCGGGCACGATCGGCAGACCCGAGCAGGCGCAGAACCAGAAGCCGCAGCGCATCACGTGTGTTCCTTTACGAGAATCAGACCAACGGCTCGACGCCGATCTCGCGCGCCATCGCGGCGATGTCGGCCACCACGCCCGGCGCCACCGGGATGCCTTCGACGCGGTAGCGCTCGCGCCGCAAGTGGCTCTGCTCGCCGGGCAGCCAGATGCGCTCGACGCCTTCGAGCCGCTCGCTGCCGCGCAGGTCGCGCACCAGCGTGTCGACGCGCGCCTTGAACTGCGCCGGGTCGCCGAACGCGTGCAGGTCGATCACCAGGATCGCCTGGCCCGTGTTGGTGGTGCTGGCACTGTCTTTGTTGAAGTCGATCACGTCGCGGCCCATCGCGGCGCCCTGCAGCGTGCCGGCGAGCAAGCCCACCACCAGCGCGAGGCCGTAGCCCTTGTGGCCGCCGATCGGCAGCAGAAAGCCCTCGTCGGCGCGCTTGGGGTCGAGCAGCGGCCGGCCCTTGCGGTCGATCATCCAGCCCTCGGGCATCATCTCGCCGGCCTTGATCTTGGCCTTGACCTTGCCGTAGGCGGCCACGGTGGTGGCCATGTCCAGCACCACCGGCGGCTCGGCGCCAGCCGGTATGCCGGCAGCGATCGGGTTGGTCGACAGCAGCATCTCGGCACCGCCCCACGGCGGCAGGTGGTTGGCGTTGCCCACCGCAAAGTACAGGCCGATCATGTCGTGCTCGATCGGCATGCGCGCGTACAGCGAGGCCGGCCCCGCGTGGTTGCTGAAGCGCGCGCCGGCCCAGGCCACCCCGGTGTGGCGCGCCTTGTCGATCGCGACCTGCACCGCGCGCGAAGCGACCAAGTGGCCCATGCCGTTGTCGCCGTCGATCACCGCGCTGCCAGGGCGCTCGTGCACCACGCGGATGTTCGGGCGCAGGTTGATGCCGCCGGCGCGGATGCGCTTGACGTATTGCGGCAGCCGCAGCACGCCGTGGCCGTCGGAGCCCTGCAGGTCGGCGCTGGCCATCAGCGTGGCCACCTGGCGGGCGTCGGCCTCGGGCATGCCCACCCGGGCGAATGCCATCGCGATGTAGGACTGCAGCCGATCGAACGTGACCGTGGCGGGCTTGCTGTGAGTGGCCATGGCGAGCGCCGAGCCGGAGGAGCGAGGAGTGTAGGTAAGACGCGGCCGCGCCGCTGCCGGGGTTGTTCGGGGGCGCGCCGGCCACGGCGCCCGCACCCCGGTGGGATAATCCCGGCCATGGCGATCACGCTCAAATCAGCCGACGACCTGGCGGCCATGCGCATCGCGGGCCGCCTGGCCTCCGAGGTGCTCGACATGCTCACCCAGCACGTGCAGCCGGGCATCACCACCGAGCAGCTCGACAAGATCGCGCACGAGCACATCGTCAACGTGCAAGGGGCGATTCCGGCGCCGCTGAACTACGCGCCGCCCGGCTACACGCCGTACCCGAAGTCGATCTGCACCTCGATCAACCATCAGGTGTGCCACGGCATCCCCAACGAGCGCGCGTTGAAGAACGGCGACATCGTCAACATCGACGTCACCGTCATCAAGGACGGCTGGCACGGCGACACCAGCCGCATGTACATCGTGGGCGAAGGCTCCATCGCCGCCAAGCGCCTGTGCGCGCTGACCTACGAGGCCATGTGGAAGGGCATCGCCAAGGTCAAGCCCGGCGCCCGGCTGGGCGACATCGGCTACGCGGTGCAGTCGTTCGCCGAGGGCCAGGGCTTCTCGGTGGTGCGCGAGTTCTGCGGCCACGGCATCGGCCGCAAGTTTCACGAAGAGCCGCAGGTGCTGCACTACGGCCGCCCCGGCACGCTCGAAGAACTGGTGCCCGGCATGGTGTTCACCGTGGAGCCGATGATCAACGCCGGCCGCCGCGAGATCCGCGAGCTCGGCGACGGCTGGACCATCGTCACGCGCGACCGCTCGCTGTCGGCGCAGTGGGAGCACACGGTGGTCGTCACCGACACCGGTTTCGAGGTGCTCACCGTGTCGGCCGGCAGCCCGGCCGTGCCGGCGTTCATCGCACAGGCGGCGAGCGCGCCCGCAGCGGCCAGCGTGGCCGGTTGAACTCTCTTCGAACACTCGCGCACTGCGCGCCATGTCAGCTCTTCTGATGGACTCCCCCGCCGCGGGTGTAGCGACGCTGCGCACGCGGTTTCGCGACGGCAAGGCGGCGCTGGTTGCGCACTTCATGCAGTCGCGGCCCCCGGCGCCGGCGGCCGCGCGCCTGACGCGCACGCTGGCACGCCACGCCGACGCCACGCTCACCGAGCTGTGGGCGCGCAGCACGATGCCGCCTGGCGCCACACTGGTGGCGGTGGGCGGCTACGGACGCGGCGAGCTGTTCCCGCACTCCGACGTCGACGTGCTGGTGCTGCTGCCCGGTGCCGGCGAGGTGGACCTCGCCGCCAACGATGCGCTGCGCGCGGCGATCGAGGGCTTCATCACCGCATGCTGGGACATCGGCCTGGAGATCGGCTCGTCGGTGCGCACGGTCGACGAGTGCGTGGTCGAAGCGCGCAACGACGTGACGGTGCAGACCGCGATGATCGAGTCGCGCTTTCTCGCCGGCGCCAGGCGTTTGTACGGCGCGTTCAAGCGCGCCACCGACGCGGCGATCGACCCGCTGGCTTTCTTGCGCGCCAAGACGCTGGAGCTGCGCCAGCGCCACGTGAAGTACGAAGACACGCCCTACGCGCTGGAGCCCAACTGCAAAGAGAGCCCCGGCGGCCTGCGCGACCTGCAGGTGGTGATCTGGGTCGCCCGCGCGGCCGGCCTGGGCCGCACCTGGGCCGAGCTGGCAGCCAAGGGGCTGACCACCGCCTACGAGGTGCGGCGGCTGCAGCGCCACGAGGGCACGATCAAGCTCATC
>JBIODO010000416.1:0-3707 GCA_044445225.1 Burkholderiales bacterium | reverse complement strand
ACTCACCGCCGGACAATCGTGTCGCGAAGCCGAGGCCGAAGCCATAACCCGGCCCGGGCAGATACAGCGCGGTCTTGGTCACCGCGACGCCGAGGTGATCGCTGGCCATGAACTCAAGCGTCTTGGGGCTCAGGTAGCGCTTGCCGTCGAGCGTGCCGCCGCGGCGGTGAGCGCCAGCGCACAGCCGGTCAGTGCGCGACGAACGGCAGATGGTTTCATGCGAGGTCTCCTTCCCAGAAGGCCTTCTTGTGCCACAACACGCACCCGATGGAATCCAGGCTTTCGATGAGTCGCCGCATGGCGTGAAGCTTGCCTGCAGCGTGCGCAGGTACCATCGGGCTCGATCTCCAGTATGCCAACGACACGGAGCCCTGCATGACGGGTGGTCTCGCGTTCCAACGCCGCGCGCCGCGTGCGCTGGCGGCCATTGCGGGCCTCGTCGCGCTCGCGGCGATGGCGCAACCGGCGACACCGCCGCAAGCAAAGCCCACCGCCCGCGCGGCCGCCACGCCGTGGCCGACCAAGCCGCTGAAGATCATGGTCGGCTTCCCGGGCGGCTCGACGCCCGATGTGGCGGCGCGCATTCTCGCCGACGGCTTGTCCAAGAGCCTGAATCAGAGCGTGATCGTCGAGAACCGTCCGGGCGCTTCGGGCAACATCGCCGCCGACCTGGTGGCCAAGGCCACCGACGATCACACGCTGGGTCTGCTGATCAACGGCAACCTGTCGTCGGCCAAGCTGCTGAACCCGAAGCTGCCGTTCGACCCCGCGCGCGACTTCGTCATGCTGTCGCTGGTGGCCAACGCGCCACTGGTGCTGGTGACACAACCCGACAAGCCGTCGGGGGAGGATTTCTTTCTGGCGGCTCGCAATGCCGGCGAGAAGTGGAACTACGGCTCGGTGGGTGTCGGCTCGGCGGGCCACCTGGGGATCGAGTTGTTGAAGAGTCGCGCCGGCAACTTCGGCGCGGTGCACGTGCCGTACCAGGGCAACCCGCAGGTGATCACCGCGTTGCTGGCTGGCGATGTGCAGATGGCGCTGATTCCGCCGGGCCTGGCGCTGCCGCAGATCCGCGCAGGCAAGTTGAAGGCCGTGGGCCTGACCACCGGCCGCAGCGCACTGGCGCCCGATGTGCCGCCGCTGGCCGAGGCCGGCGTGCGCGGCTTCGACATGGATGTGTTCGTCGCGCTGGTCGGGCCCGCCTCGCTCAACGCCACGGCACAGGCGCGGCTGGCGGATGAGGCCTCGGCGATCGCGCGCTCGCCCGAGATGAGACAGCGCTTCTTCAACGCCGGCTGGACGCCGATGGGCGGCTCGCCCGAAGCGCTGCGCGCGCGCGTGCGCAACGAGACGCACTTGCTGGGCGGCATCATCATGATCCGTGGCATCAAGGCCGAATGACGCTTGCGCCTGATCGGCGAGCCGCCGTGGACCTGTCGCAGCCAACCACCGTGCAGGAACCAGCCCGGCGCGTGCCACTGGTTGCCGAGGCCGACGTGCTGGTGGTCGGCGGTGGGCCGGCGGGCATCGCGGCAGCCTCATGCGCGGCGCGCCATGGCGCCCGCACGCTGCTGGTCGAACGCTACGGATTTCTCGGTGGCATGGGCACCGCCGGCGGCGTCACCAATTTCGCGGGCCTGTATGGCAAGCGCGAGGGCGAGACCGTGCAACTGGTGCACGGCATGGTCGACGAACTGCTCGAGCGCATCGATCGGCTCGGCGGCCTCAATGCGCCGCAGGATGGCCTGCAGGGGCGCATCCGGGTGCGCTCGTACGACATACCGGCCTACAAGTGCGCTGCCGATCAGCTGCTGCTGTCAGCCAAGGTGCAGCTGTTGTTCCACGCGCTGTTGGTGGATGTGCTGCGCAACGACGGCGGGCTGCTCGATGCCGCGATCGTCGAGACCAAGTCGGGCCGCGGCGCGATCCGCGCTCGCTGGTTCGTCGATGCGTCGGGCGATGCCGACCTTGCGCACCACGCCGGCGTGCCCTACGAGTTGGGCGATGGCCATGGCGATGCGCTGTATCCGTCGACGATGTTTCGCGTCGGCGCTGTCGATGCCGAGCGTGCGCTGGGCGCGGTGGGCAGCTTCGGCGCCATCGACGCATTGATGCGCGCTGCGGCCGATCGCTATCGCTTCCCGCGCGACGGCGCGATCCTGCGCCCCCAGCGCAACCGCAGCGAGTGGCGGGTCAACGTCACGCAGGTGGCCAATGCGCAGGGCCGCGCGGTGGATGCCACCGATGCCTGGCAACTCAGCGCCGGCGAGGTCGAAGGCCGGCGCCAGGTGATCGAGTACCTGCGATTCCTGCGCGCCGAGGTGCCAGGGTTCGAGCGCGCCGAGTTGATCGACGTCGGCACGCAGCTCGGTGTGCGCGAAACCCGGCGCGTGCACGGGGCTTACCAGCTCAGCGGCGACGACGTGCTGCGCGGTGCGCGCTTTGACGACTCGATCGGCTTGAACGCGTGGCCGATCGAACGCCATGCGCAGGGCCGGGTCGAGTGGGCGTTCCCGCGCGACGAACGCAACACGTTCAACCAGCTGCCGTGGCGCATGCTGGTGCCTTCAGGTGCGGGCAATCTGCTGGTGGCCGGCCGCTGCGCGTCGATGGAGCACGAGGGCCAATCGGCCGCCCGTGCCAGCGGCGCGTGTTTCGTGATGGGACAGGCCGCAGGAACGGCCGCCGCTCTGATGGCGACCGGCGTGGTGCCGTTGAATGACATGGTTGGCCCGCTGCAGCAGCAACTGCGCGGTGACGGTGTGGATCTGGGTGCGGGTGCCTGATGCGCCGGCGCGCGGGCGCTGAAGCGCCAGCGCAGGAGACAACGATGGATCTTCAATTGCGAGGCAAGACCGCGCTGGTCACCGGCGCCAGCGCGGGCATCGGGCGCGGCATCGCGCTCGCTCTGGCGGCCGAGGGCGTGCGCGTTGCAGTGACCGCCCGCCGCAGCGACCAGCTCAACCAACTGGCCGATGGCGTGGTGGCGGCCGGTGGCACGCGGCCGCTGGTGATCGAACAAGACATGCTGGTCGGTGGTGCAGCCGCGCGCATCGCAGGTAGCGCGCTCGCTGGCCTGGGCAGCGTCGACATCCTGATCAACAACGCCGGCGGATCACGCAGCTTCACCGAGCTGCACGTCGGCGAGGCGGCCTGGGCGGAGGCGATGACGCTGAATTTCGAGCGGCCACGCCAGCTCGGCGAGGCGCTGATCGACGCCATGATCGCGCAAGGCTGGGGCCGCATCGTCAACATCACCGGCAAGAGCGAGCCCGATCACATCAACGGCGCGTTCTGCGCCAAGGCGGGCATGCACAGCTGGGCCAAGGGCTTGAGCCGCATGGTCGGGCGCCACGGCATCACGGTGAACTGCATCGCGCCGGGGCGCATCCATTCCGAGCAGATCCTGCGCAACTACACGCCCGAGTACCGGCAGTGGCAAAGCGAGCACGAGATCCCGGTGGGGCGCTATGGCGAGCCGCAGGAGATTGCCGACCTCGTGTGCTTTCTGGCCAGCCCGCGCGCGAGCTACATCAGCGGCACCGTCATCCCGGTCGATGGCGGCCTGCGGCGCTATCAGTTTTGATTTTCATGAAGGGGCTGACATGACGATGCATCGCCGCGACGCCTGTGCCGCCATCGCGGTGACGGCACTGGCCCCGATGTCGCGCGCGCAAGCGAATTGGCCGCGCCAGTCGATCCGCTTT
>JBIODO010000415.1:0-3716 GCA_044445225.1 Burkholderiales bacterium | reverse complement strand
TCAGTGTCGTCTTCATCGCGGCGTCGGCTCGTCGGGCGGCAGCGATTCGATCACCTCGCCGGTTGGAATGGGCGCGCCATCGCCGCTCGCGACCGTTGCGTCACGTTCGGAGCGCAGCTGCGCACGCCGTTCGCTGAAGAACTCGCGCAGCAGAGCGCCTGCCGCATCGGCCAGCACGCCGCCGTGCAGTTGCGTGTGGTGATTGAGCGCGCCGTTGCTGAACAGATCGACCACCGAGCCGGCAGCACCCGTCTTGGGGTCGGCCGCGGCGAACACCACGCGCTGCAATCGCGCGTGCATCATCGCCATCGCGCACATAGCGCACGGCTCGAGCGTCACGTACAGCTCGAGATCGGGCAGGCGGTAGTTCTCGGCCAGCTGCGCGGCGTGGCGCAGCGCCACGATCTCGGCGTGGGCTGTGGGGTCGTGGGTGGTGATGGGCCGGTTGTAGCCGGTGGCCACCACCTGCGGGCCGCCCTCGGTGCGCCGCACGATCACCGCGCCGACCGGCACCTCGCCGGCCAACTGCGCGTTCAGCGCCTGGTCCAGTGCCAGCCGCATCGCGGTCTCGTCGAAGACCTCGGGTGTCATCGCGTCCAGGAGCGCACGAGTGGGGCGGGCATCGGAGCCACGATCACGGCTGCGCATCCGACGCGCGGGCAGCGCCTTGCTCCAGCGCGCGATTGACATCCTGCAGCACCTTTTGCTGCACCGCACGCGACTGCTCCGGCACGGTGGGGGCGGTGCCGCCTGCCGTGGCAGAGGCCGCTGGCATGATGCCCGGCGCCACCGCCTGCAGTTGCTTCTTGGCCATCAGCATGATGATGGCCACGACGACCAGCAGGCCAACCAGGCTGAACAGGGCGCGCATGTCTTCTCCTTGCTCCGATTCGATCCATTCTTGCGCCGGCCACGGGCCTGCGCACGGAGTCTAACGAGCCCGACGCTGAGCGTTCGGCAACTATCGCGCACTTCCGCCTCGCCGCAGACCGCCCGTTGGGTCGCCTTGGCAGCCGCACTGGTGATCCCGGTCGTGCACCACCGAGCCAGTTGCGCGCGATTGCAGACCCGTCGTGGCGGCTCCTTGCGATGCATCAATCGCCGACGGATCACAGCCTCTGACAATTGCCACCTCGACGGCCAGCGAGGAGCGCCGCAGATGCTGCAGATCAGGATTCACGGCCGCGGCGGCCAGGGTGTCGTGACAGCGGCGGAGATGCTCTCGATCGCCGCTTTCGCGCAGGGCCGACATGCCCAGGCGTTTCCGAGCTTCGGCTCCGAGCGCACCGGTGCGCCGGTGGTGGCCTTCTGCCGCATCGACGACCGCGAGATCCGCCTGCGCGAACCCATCGTGTCACCCGACGTGCTGATCGTGCAGGACCCGACGCTGCTGCATCAGGTCGACGTCTTTCAGGGGCTGCGCGCCGACGGCTACGTGCTGATCAACAGCCGGCGCAGCTTCGAGCAGTTGGGGCTGGCCGAGGTGGCGGCGCGTTTTCGCCACGACCGCCTGACCACCGTGCCGGCCACCGAGATCGCGCTCAAGCACCTGGGCCGCCCGCTGCCCAATGCGGTGCTGCTCGGCGGCTTCGCGGCGCTGTCGGGGCTGGTGTCGCTGCAGGCGGTGACGCATGCCATCCGCGACAAATTCAGCGGCAAGGTGGCCGACGCCAACGCCTCGGCGGCCGCCGAGGCCTTTGCCGACGTACAGCGCGAGATCGAGGAGTTGAGCCGTGCTCAAGCAGGTTGAAGGCTCGCACGCGGTGGCCGAAGCGGTGGCGCTGGCGCGCCCGGAAGTGATCTGCGCCTATCCGATCTCGCCGCAGACGCACATCGTCGAAGGGCTCGGCGAGCTGGTGAAGAGCGGCGCGCTCGCTCCGTGCGAGTTCATCAACGTCGAAAGCGAGTTCGCCGCCATGAGCGTGGCCATCGGCAGCTCGGCCGCCGGCGCGCGCACCTACACCGCCACCGCCAGCCAGGGCCTGCTGTTCATGGCCGAGGCGGTCTACAACGCGTCGGGCCTCGGCCTGCCGATCGTGATGACGATCGCCAACCGCGCGATCGGCGCGCCGATCAACATCTGGAACGACCACAGCGACTCGATGAGCCAGCGCGACTGCGGCTGGATCCAGCTGTTCGCCGAGAACAACCAGGAAGCGCTCGATCTGCACATCCAGGCCTTCAAGCTCGCCGAGGAGTTGTCGATGCCGGTGATGGTGTGCATGGACGGCTTCATCCTCACCCACGCCTACGAGCGCGTCGACATCCCCGAGCAGGCCGAGGTCGATGCCTTCCTGCCGGCCTACGAGCCGCGCCAGGTGCTCGATCCGGCCGAGCCGGTGTCGATCGGCGCGATGGTCGGCCCCGAGGCCTTCATGGAGGTGCGCTACCTCGCGCATGCCAAGCAGTTGTCGGCGCTGCAGCACATTCCGCGCATCGCTTCCGAGTTCGCTGCCCGCTTCGGCCGCAGCTCGGGTGGCCTGGTCAGTGCTTACCGAACAGAGGACGCGGAGACGATCGTCGTCGCGCTGGGCTCGGTGATCGGCACCGTGAAAGACACCGTCGACGAGCTGCGCGCCGAAGGCATGAAGATCGGCGTGCTCGCGATCCGCTCGTTCCGCCCCTTCCCGCTGGCGGCGGTGCGCGCCGCGTTGCAGGGCGCCCAGCGCGTGGTGGTGCTCGAGAAGAGCTTCTCGGTGGGCATGGGCGGCGTGGTGTCGACCGACGTGCGCGTGGCGCTGTCCGGCCTGCAATTGCACGGCTACACCGTGGTCGCCGGGCTGGGCGGCCGCGCCATCACCATGAGCAGCCTCAAGCGCACGCTGCGCGACGCGGTGGCCGACAAACTGCAGCCGCTGACCTTCATGGACCTCGACTGGCGCATCGTCGAGCGTCAGCTCGAACGTGAAGCCACCGTGCGGCGCAGCGGCCCGATCGCCGAGAACCTGCTGCGCGATGTCGGCACCGTCGCATCCAAGGTGGCATGAGATGGACGCCCCGATCAAGTTCTATCAAACGGGCACCTTCACGGTCGGCAACCGGCTGCTCGCGCCCGAGCAGCGCAGCGTGCAGGCATCCGTCGAACGCAGCAACTCGCTGAACTCGGGCCATCGCGCGTGCCAGGGTTGCGGCGAGGCGCTCGGTGCGCGCTACGCGGTGGATGCCGCGATGCGTGCCACGCAAGGCCAGCTGATCGCGGCCAACGCCACCGGCTGCCTTGAGGTGTTCTCGACACCGTATCCCGAAACCTCGTGGCAGCTGCCTTGGATCCACTCGCTATTCGGCAACGCCGCGGCGGTGGGCACCGGCATCGCCGCGGCGCTCAAGGTCAAGGCGGCCCTGCGCGGTGAGTCGCGCAGCCCGGTGCGGGTGATCGCGCAAGGCGGGGACGGCGGCACCACCGACATCGGCTTCGGCTGCCTGTCGGGCATGTTCGAGCGCAACGACGACGTGCTCTACATCTGCTACGACAACGAGGCGTACATGAACACCGGCGTGCAGCGCAGTTCGGCCACGCCGCCGGGTGCACGCACGGCCACCACGATGGCGGTGGGCGAGCAGCCGGGCGCCGACTTCGGCAAGGGCAAGAACCTGCCGCGCATCGCGATGGCGCACGAGATCCCCTATGTGGCCACCGCCACCGTGGCCGACCTGCACGACCTCGAGGCCAAGGTCGAACACGCGATGAACCTGCGCGGGGCGCGCTACCTGCACAT
>JBIODO010000414.1:0-3718 GCA_044445225.1 Burkholderiales bacterium | reverse complement strand
TATCCCGAGCGGCTGCCGATCAAACTCGACAGCACCTCAAACGGCGAATTCGAGCCGGTGCCGCTCGGGCTGGCGGCGCGGCGTGCGCGTGCGCTGGCACGCGAAGCCATCGACGATGCGGCGCGGCGTGTCGGCGCGAGCCGGCGCAGCCATCTGCGATCGCTGCTCGGCGCGGCGGCGACGCTGGGTGCGTTCAACCGCGCCTTTGCTGCCGCCGGGCAGCGCGGCGGCCACTACGCGCTGCCGGCCGAGGCCGCGTTCGAGCCGGCTGCGGCGCAGGTGGCGCTCGGCGGCGACGAGTTCATCTTCGACGTGCAGCTGCACCACGTGAACCCGCAAGGCGCGTGGCGCCAGGGCGCCGGACCCAACGCGTTCAGGGGCATGCCCAACAGCAACTGCGGCCAGGCCGACCACGTGGAGTGCTTCTCCAGCGGCGCGCTGCTGAAAGACGTGTTCTTCGACAGCGACACCGCGATGGGCGTGCTGTCGCACGTGCCGGGCGGCATGGCGAGCAACCCGCTCGACTTCGACGCCGCCGGCGCCACGCGCACGGCGGCCAATGCGCTCGACGGCACCGAGCGGCTGCTGCTGCACGGCCGCTGCATGCCGACGCTGGCCGGCGAGATCGACGGCATGGACGCGCAGATGGCGCAGTTTCCGGTGGCCGCGTTCAAGACCTATACGCAATTCGGCCCGCGCGACGGTGCGGCCGGATTCTTTCTCGACGACGATCGGTTCGGCACCCCGTTCATCGAGCGCGCGCGCAAGCTCGGCGTGCGCCGCATCGCCGTGCACAAGGGCCTGCCGTTTGGCCAGCGCGGCTATGAGTTCTCGAGCGCGCGCGACATCGGGCCGGTGGCCAAGCGCCACCCGGACATGACGTTCCTCGTCTACCACGGGGGCTTCGACCCCGCCGTGAGAGAAGGGCCGTACGACGCGCAGGCCAAATTCGGCGTCGACGCGCTGGTGCGCTCGATGCAGGAGGCCGGCAACCCAGCCAATGTCTACGCCGAGCTCGGCAGCACCTGGCGCTACGTGATGCGCGACCCCGACCAGGCCGCGCACCTGCTGGGCAAGCTGCTGAAGACCTTCGGCGAAGAGCGCGTGCTGTGGGGCACCGACTCCATCTGGTACGGCAGCCCGCAAGACCAGATCCAGGCGTTTCGCGCCTTCCAGATCAGCCGCGAGTTCCAGCAACGCCACGGCTACCCCGAGCTGACACCGCAGCTCAAGCGCAAGGTGTTCGGGCTCAACGCCGCGCGGGTGTATGGCCTGCAGCCCGACGCGCTGCGCCACAAGCTTGCCAAAGACCGCGTGCAGAAAAGCAAGCTTGACTACCTGAACGACCCGCAGCCGACCTTTGCCACCTACGGTCCGCGCACGCGCCGCGAGTGGCTGGCGCTGCGCGAGTGGACCGGCGGCGCGCCTTGACAGCAGCCGCCGCGCACAAGCCGATTACCGACAGACGCAGCAGGCGGCGGCGCCGTGGTCGGCCTGCGTTCAAGGCTTGTCGAAACCTCCGGCAGTGAATCGTCGTGTCATCGAAAGGCCACGCACAATTCGATCCATGACCCACCACACCACCGACACCCGCAAACGCTGGCTCGCGCTGATGGTCTTGTGCCTCGGTGTGCTGATGATCGTGCTCGACACCACGATCGTGAACGTCGCGCTGCCGTCGATCCGCTCGGACCTGCAGTTCACCGAGACCTCGCTGGTCTGGGTGGTCAACGCCTACATGCTCACGTTCGGTGGCTTCTTGTTGCTCGGCGGGCGGCTCGGTGATCTGTTCGGCCAACGCAAGCTGTTCCTGCTCGGCATCACGCTGTTCACGCTGGCGTCGCTCGCCTGCGGGCTTGCGCAGAGCCAGGCGTGGCTGATCGGCGCGCGGGCGGTGCAGGGGCTGGGCGGCGCTGTCGTCGACGCGGTGTCGCTGTCGTTGATCGTGCACTTGTTCACCGAGCCGGCCGAGCGCGCCAAGGCGATGGGGGTCTACGGCTTTGTCTGCGCCGGCGGCGGCAGCATCGGCGTGCTGCTCGGTGGGCTGCTCACCGGTGGCTTCAGCTGGCACTGGATCTTCCTGGTCAACCTGCCGATCGGCGTGGCCGTCATCGCGCTGACGCGCTCGCTGCTCGACAAGGACAGCGGCAGCGCGTCGAGCGCCAAACTCGACGTGGCCGGCGCTGTGACGATCACGCTGTCGCTGATGCTGGCCGTGTACGCGATTGTCGATGGCAACCAGGCCGGCTGGACATCGGCGCAGACGCTTGGGCTGCTCGGCGCCGCGGTGGTGCTGCTGGCCGTGTTCATCGCCATCGAGACGCGCGTGCCGCACCCGTTGATGCCGCTGGCGCTGTTTCGGCTGCGCAATGTCGCCACCGCCAATGTGGTCGGCATGCTGTGGGCGGGCTCGATGTTCGCCTGGTTCTTCATCTCGGCGCTGTACATGCAGCTCGTGCTCGGCTACAGCCCGCTGCAGGTGGGCCTGGCCTTCTTGCCGTCCAACCTGATCATGGCCGCATGCTCGCTCGGCGTGTCGGCCCGGCTGGTGATGCGCTTCGGCATCCGCGGGCCGTTCGTCGCCGGGCTGCTGTGCGCGGCCGTCGGGCTGGCCTTGTTCGCGCGCGCACCGGTCAACGGCACACTGATGCTCGACGTGCTGCCGGGCATGCTGCTGCTGGGGCTGGGTGCCGGCATCGCATTCAACCCGGTGTTGCTGGCGGCGATGAGCGACGTGGCGCCGAGCGACTCGGGCCTCGCGTCGGGCGTGGTCAACACCGCGTTCATGATGGGTGGCGCGCTGGGTCTCGCGGTGCTCGCCAGCCTCGCCGCAGCGCGCACCGAAGGCTTCACCGCCGCGGGCGCGCCGCCGCTCGCGGCGCTCGCGGGCGGCTATCAGGCGGCGTTTTTCGTCGGTGCCATCTTTGCGCTGGCGGCGTGCGCGATCGGCGCGCGGTTCTTTCGCACCCAGGCCGCCGCCACGGCGCAGAACAGCGACGCCCCGATGCGCCAGCAGGCGCAAGGCCTGGAGCAGCGCTGACGGCAGCGCATCCTTTCGGTGGGCTCAAACGTCTTCGCTGCAGACGCCGGCATCGGGCCGGTGCCTGCCTGCACCTGAAAGGACCCGACGATGAAGCACATGATCCGCTACATGCTCAAGCCCGAGCGCGTGGCCGAAAACGAGCGCCTGAGTCGTGCCGTGTACGAGGCCTTGCAGCGCCAGCGGCCGGCCGGGGTTCACTACGCGACGTTCAAGGCGGCCGACGGCGTGAGTTTCGTGCACCTGGTGTCGTACGACGAGGGCGTGAGCAACAGCGCGCTGACCTCGCTGCCCGAGTTCAAGGCGTTCAGCGAAGGCGTCAAGGAGCGCTGCGTCGAGCCGCCGCTGCGCGTGGACCTGACCGAGGTCGGCTCGTATGGCTTCTTCGGTGCCTGAGCCCAATGCCGCGGACGAAGGCCTGATCGGCCAGCTCGAGCGCGGCCGCCGCCAATACCTGGCGCTGGTGGAGCCGGTGCGTGCCGAGCTGCACCGCTATTGCGCGCGCATGACCGGCTCCGTCGCCGACGGCGAAGACGTGGTGCAGGAGACACTCGCCGCTGCGTACTACGAGCTGTCGCAACTGAAAGAGCTGCCACCCTTGCGGCCATGGTTGTTTCGCATCGCGCACAACCGCGCGATCGACCACTGGCGCCGCGAGCAGCTGCGTCGGGCCGAGCC
>JBIODO010000413.1:0-3757 GCA_044445225.1 Burkholderiales bacterium | reverse complement strand
ATCACGCCGCGCGCCCTCACCGACGCGATCGCGGACCCCGATCGCGCGGCGGCCAAGCGCGCCTTCGAGGCGATGAGGGGCATGGGCAAGATCGACATCGCCGCGATCGAGGCGGCTCGACGCGGTTGACGGCGCGGGCCAAACGTGACGCGGGCTCCCACCAGAGGTGTGGAGCGCCTGCGGGTCTGGCTACAGAACCAACTGCATCAGGTAGGGCTGCGCCCCGGACCCAGAGTTGAAGACACTCGTTAGGGAGTTTCTTCGCGCAAGGCGCTGGCGCTGCGTTCTGTTGCCGCATCTGCCGGAAAGAACGCCTCGATGCGCAACTCCTGCAGCGTCACGTCCTGCGGCGTTCCCAGCGTGGTGACGGCTGAAAAGTAGTTGAACGCGTGGTCGCCCTTCGAACGATCGAACGGCCAGCGTCCCCGACGGTTCGACACGCAGCGAACCCGCGATGGCGTCGGTGGACGCAGACTCACGGCAACGCATCGGGAGTCATATGCATCCTTCGTCCAGCCCACGCGAGCGCATCACCGTCGCTGCGCAACACAACGCCACAATCGCGCTTCAGTGCCAGCATCCGCCGGGTGGCGATGCGATCGCCAGTGTGATCTACGTGCATGGCTCCACCTTTGGTGCCGACCTGTCGCTGTACTTCGAATTCGACGGCCATTCATGGGCCGACGCGTTGGTCGACAGCGGCTTCGCCGTATGGGGCTTCGATTTCGTCGGCTATGGGGCGTCGAGCCGCTATCCGCTCGACCTGAACCGTCCGGCGGGCGATTGGCGCAACGCACTCGACGACCTGCATGCCGTGGTGGGTGCGGTGCGCGACCGCAATGGCGGGCGGCCGATCGCGCTGTTGGCGCATTCACGCGGCGGGGCCGTGGCCGCGCGCTTCGCAGGCGACTTCGCTGAGGACGTGGCGGCCTTGGTGCTGTTCGCGCCGGTGGCTGCGCGTGCCGGTGCGGCTGCGGAACCGCTCGCCGCGCCGGTACCGCTGCCGTCGCATCAACCGCTGAGCACATGGGCGCAATACCGGCGCTTCATCGAAGACGTGCCGCGCGGGCATGCGCAGGTACTGAGCGAGGCACACATGCAGCGCTGGGGCGAGGCGTTCCTGGCCAGTGACCCGACCAGCGCGACGCGCTCACCGCCGTCGGTGATGACGCCGTGCGGCCCGCTGGCCGACATCGCCGCGTTGTGGTCGGGCCAGGCGTGGTACGACCCTGCCCGCATCGTCGCGCCGACTCTGCTGGTGCGCGGCGAGTGGGACTCGGTGTGCAACGACGACGACGCGGCGCTGCTGATGTCGCGGCTGGGAGCGCCACTGCGCCGCGACGTGAAGATCGCCCGAGCCACGCACTTGATGCACCTCGAGCAGCAGCGCGGCGAGCTGCACACCGAGGTGAACCGCTTCTTGCTGCAGGTGCTGCGCTAAGACGCGTCGGCCCGGTCGCGGCCACCGCCAGAATGGCGACATGGTGGGAACCGGACTTCGACCACACGCCGATCCCGGCGACGCGATCGTCGTTCATCTGATCGACGGCACGTACGAGCTGTTCCGTCACTTCTACGGCCAGCGCCGATTCAACAAGGGAAACGACCGGCCCTTCGGTGCGGTGGCCGGCGTGCTGCAGAGCGTGCTGGATTTCGTCGAGCGCGGCGAGACGTACATCGGCGTGGCCACCGACCACGTGATCGAGTCGTTCCGCAACCACCTGTGGGCAGGCTACAAAACCGGTGAAGGCATCGAGCCGACCCTGCTCGCGCAGTTTCATCCTCTGGAGGATGCGCTCGCAGCGATGGGCGTCACCGTGTGGCCGATGACCGAGCTGGAGGCGGACGACGCACTGGCCTCCGCAGCACACATCGCTGCACAGGATCAGCGCGTGCAGAAGATCTGCATCTGGACTCCGGACAAGGACCTCGCTCAATGCGTGGAGGGCGACCGCGTCGTGCAGGTCGACCGCAGGGCCAAGACCATTCGCGATGCCGCGGGCGTGCGCAAGAAGTTCGGCGTCGAGCCGGCTTTGATTCCGGACTTTCTCGCGTTGGTCGGTGATGCTGCCGACGGGTATCCCGGCATTGCCGGCATCGGCGCGGTGGGGGCCGCGCGCCTGTTGAACCGGCATGGGCCGATCGAGGCGTTCCCGCCCGAAGTGCTTGGCGAGCGCCGCGACGAGGCGCTGCTGTTCAAGCGGCTGGCCACGCTGCGCAGCGATGCGCCGCTGTTCGATACCGTGGACCAGCTGCGCTGGCGCGGCCCCTCGGGCGAGTTTGCCGCGTGGACCCAGCGCATCGGCGCGCCGCGCCTGCTCGAACGTTGTCTCGCGGCGCAGACTGCGCTTGGTCGCGCGCCACCAGATGGGCGTCGCGCACAATCTGCGCGTGGCTCGCCATCGTGACATGCCTTGCCCCTGCCGAGCGCGTGAAGCCGCGCCTTTGCGCTATGTCGACTGCTGCGGGCCGTGGCACGATGGACTGGCGCGCGGCGAATACGCGCCAACACCCGAGGCGTTGATGCGGTCGCGCTACAGCGCGTATGCGCTGGCGCAGGGCCGTGCGCCCACGTCACCCGCGATCGTCGAGTACCTGATGCAGACCTGGCACCCGTCCACCGCGCCGGGCGAACTGGAGCTGGGCCCGCTGAACTGGACCGGCCTCGAGATCCTTCACGAAGAGATGCACGGCGACGCGGGCGTTGTGGAGTTCGTGGCGCACCACAAGGTCAACGGCCGAGCGGGCCAACTGCACGAGGTGAGCCGCTTCGTGCGCGAAGAAGGCTGTTGGCGCTACATCGACGGCGTGATCGCACCGGACAGCAGGGACTGATTGCGCGGCGCTGACCTGCGCTTGCCGCCACGAAGCAATCGACACATATGGCCCTGCTCACCCTGACCAATGCCCATCTGGCCTACGGCCACGTGCCGTTGCTCGACGGCACCGACTTCGCGCTCGAAGCCGGCGAACGGGTTGCGCTGATCGGCCGCAATGGCACCGGCAAGTCGTCGCTGCTGAAGATCCTCGCCGGACTCGAGAAGCCCGATGACGGCCTGCTGCAGACGCAGACGGGCGTGCGCCGGATCTATGTCACGCAAGAGCCCCTGTTCAAGTCTGGTGCCAGCGTGTTCGAGGCGGTGGCCGAAGGCGTGGCCGCGGCACGCGCGCTGCGCGAGCGCTATGAGGCGCATGCACCGCACGAGGACCTCGACGCCCTGCAGACCCAGATCGAGGCGCTGGACGGCTGGGCCTGGGAGCAGCGCGTGTCGGTGGCGCTGCAGCGCCTGCGCCTGGATGCCGAGGCCCGCGTCGATGAACTGTCCGGCGGCACCAAGAAGCGCGTCGCGCTGGCGCAAGCGCTGGTGGCCGCGCCCGATGTGTTGCTGCTCGACGAGCCGACCAACCACCTCGACATCGATGCCATCGAGTGGCTGCAGGACCTTCTCAATGGCTGGCGCGGTGCGCTGGTGCTGGTCTCGCACGACCGCGCCTTCATCGACGCCGTGGCCACACGCATCGTCGAGCTCGACCGTGGCCAGTTGCGCAGCTACCCGGGCAACTTTGTCGCCTTCAATGCTGCGAAAGAACGCGAACTCGAAGGCGAAGCCCAAGCCGCGGCACGCGCCGACAAGCTGCTCGCGCAAGAAGAGGTGTGGATCCGCAAGGGCGTCGAGGCACGGCGCACGCGCAGTGTGGGGCGCGTGGCGCGGCTGATCCAACTGCGCGAACAGCGCGCGCACCGGCGCGATGAACT
>JBIODO010000412.1:0-3758 GCA_044445225.1 Burkholderiales bacterium | reverse complement strand
TGTGGCCGTCGAGAATGCCGCGCGCCGCGTCGGCGATCGGATCCTGCGGATCGTCGCCCTCGCTGAGCACGGTGTAGAACGCGGTGATCGAGCCCGCGCCGTTGAGGCCGTTGCCGCTGCGCTCCACCAGCTGCGGCAGCTTGGCGAAGCAGCTCGGCGGGTAGCCCTTGGTGGCCGGCGGCTCGCCGATGGCCAGCGCGATCTCGCGCTGCGCCATCGCGTAGCGCGTGAGGCTGTCCATCAGCAGCAGCACGTGCTGGCCCTGGTCGCGAAAGTGCTCGGCGATCGCGGTGGCGTAGGTGGCGGCCTGCATGCGCACCAGCGGCGGGGCGTCGGCGGGGGCGGCCACCACCACCGAACGCTCGAGCCCTTCGCGCTCGAGGATGTCTTCGACGAATTCCTTCACTTCGCGGCCGCGCTCGCCGACCAGCGCGACGACGATCACGTCGGCTGCGGTGTAGCGCGCCATCATGCCCAGCAGCACCGACTTGCCGACGCCGGTGCCGGCGAACAGGCCCACGCGCTGGCCGCGGCCGATGGTGACCAGCGAGTTGATCGCGCGCACGCCGGTGTCCAGCGGCACGCGGATCGGCTCGCGGTCCATCGCGTTGATCGGGCGGCGCATCATCGGTTGCGCACGCGCGTGCTGCAGTGGGCCCAGGCGGTCCATCGGCTCGCCGTGCGCGTCGACCACGCGGCCGAGCAGGCCGATGCCCATCGGCAGGTGCAGGCCGCGGTCTTCGCTGCGCCGCCACAGCGGGTTGTCGCGGCCCAGTTGCGGTGCGGTTTGCGGTGCCGGGCGCGGGATCACGCGCGCGCCGCTGGACAGGCCATGCACGTCGCCGGTGGGCATCAGATACGCGCGGTCGCGGTGAAAGCCCACCACCTCGGCGGTGACCGGTGCGCCGCTGGCAGCGCTGACCTCGCACACCGAGCCCACCGGCGCACGCACGCCGGCAGCCTCGAGCACGAGCCCGGTCACGCGCACCAACATGCCCTCGCTGACCAACGGGCGCGGCACGGCAGCGTGCGCCTCGAGGTCGGCCAGGTAGCGGCGCCAGCGCGCGGCGCGTTCGGTGGCGGCGGTGGTCATTGCGAGTCGCTGCCGTCGTGGCCGGCTGCCGGGGGCGCGTCGGACTCGGACCACGGCAGCTCGACGCCGATCGACGCGCTGGCGTGTTGCCAGCGCGCGCCGATGCGCGCGTCGATGGTGCCGACGTCGGACAACACGCGGCAGCCGCCGCGCTCGATGCCCGGGTCGCTGACCAGGCGAGCGCCGCGCGCAGCGACGGCGTCGGCCGCGCCCTGCTCGACCAGCGCGAGATCTTGTGGATTCACCTGCACCACGATGTGGCGAGCGCTCAGCAGCACGGCTTCCACCGCTTCCTGCGTCACGCGCGCGATGCGCTCGGGCTTGGCCATCAATTCGTCGCGCACGACCTGCTGCGCGATGCTAGCGGCCACCCGCGACAGCGCGCGCGCCATGTCGAACTCCAGCGCGTCGAGCTGCTCATCGAGCTGCTGCATCACGGCGCCGAACTGCGCGGCGTTTTGCTGCAGCACGCTGCGCTTGAAATTGTCGAGCGCCACCAGGCCGTCGCGGTAGCCCTCTTGGTAGCCGGCCTGGCGGGCGGCGTGCAGCAGGGCTTGCTGCTGGGCCGTGTCGGGCGCCGCGGTGGTGGCAGCGCCGAACGCGCCGGGCTTCCAGCTCGCGAAGTCCTGCAGCTCTTCGCGCGGGATGAAGCGGCCGTACGCCGGGCCGCTGGTCTTGGAGTTAGACGAACTCATCGGCGGCGCCGGTGGCCATCACTATCTGACCTTCGTCGACCAGGCGGCGCACGGTCTTCAGCATTTCCTTCTGCTCGGATTCCACCTCCGACAGCCGCACCGGGCCGCGCGACTCGAGGTCTTCGCGCAGCGTTTCGGCGGCGCGGGTGGACATGTTCTTGAAGATGCGTTCGCGCAGCTCGGGCGACGCGCCCTTCAGCGCGATCACCAGCGACTCGGACTGCACTTCCTTCAGCAGCCCCTGGATGCCCTTGTCGTCGAGCTTGATCAGGTCGTCGAAGGTGAACATGTTGTCCATGATCTTCTGCGCCAGATCGTTGTCGGCCTCGCGGATGTAGTCGAGCACCGAGGTCTCGATCGCGCTGCCGAGCAGGTTGATGATCTCGGCGGCGGTCTTGGCGCCGCCCAGCGACGCCTTGCGCAGCTTGTCGCCGCCGGCGAGCACCTTGCTCATCACCTCGTTCAGATCCTTCAGCGCCACTGGCTGGATGCCGTCGAGCGTGGCGATGCGCACCATCACCTCGTTGCGCTGGCGCTCGCCGAACGCCTTGATCACCGCCGAGGCCTGGTCGAAATCCAGGTGCACCAGAACGGCGGCGACGATCTGCGGATGCTCGTTGCGCAGCAGTTCCGACACTGCGCTGGCGTCCATCCACTTCAGGCTCTCCAGCCCGGAGACGTCGCTGCCTTGCATGATGCGATCGATCAGCAGGTTGGCCTTGTCGTCGCCCAGTGCCCTGCGCAGCACGCTCTTGACGTACTCGTCGGTGTCGGCCACGAGCATGTGCTGCTCGGCGGCCATCGTGGTGAACTTGGCCATCACGTCGTCGACGCGCTCGCGCGGCACGGCCTTCATCCTGGCGATGGTCTCGCCCAGCCGCTGCACCTCTTTGGGCGAAAGATGCTTGAACACCTCGGCCGCCTGCTCTTCGCCGAGCGACATCAGCAGGATGGCTGCGTTCTCGGTGCCTTTGTCGTCCATGATGGTTGTCGGTGCAGCGTCGAATCAGCCGGCGTCGTTGCCGACCCAGCCGCGCACGATGTGCGCCACCGCGGCCGGGTTTTGTTTGGCCAGCTCACGCGCATCGGTGAGCTGCTTGTCGGCCGCCGGTGCGCCCAGCGCCAACGGCGCGGCGGACGCGGGCAGGTTGGGGCCATCGGCGACCACGGCGTCGAGCTGGCGTCCCACGGTCGGACCGACAGCGGCCTTGAGCGCGGGCTTGATGACGCCGGAGACGACCAGCAGCGCCACCAGCACCAGCGCCGCCGGCACCGCGGCCGCGCGCACGAGGTCGAGCAGCCAGGGCTGTTGCCACATCGGCGCGGCGTCGACCTTCGGCATCGCCTCGGTGCGGAACGGTGCGTTGATCAGCTTGACCGAGTCGCCGCGTTCCTTGTTGAAGCCGATGCTCTCGCGCACCAAGGTGGTCAGCTTTTCCACTTCGTCGCTCGACAGCGGCGTGCTGGTGGTTTTGCCCTTGGCATCGGTGACCACGCGATGATTGACCACCACCGCGGTGTTGAGCCGCTTGACGATGCCGCTGGCATTGCGCGTCACGCGCACGGTCTTGTCGACTTCGTAGTTCACCACGTTGTCGCGCCGCACCGATGCGCCGGCGGCAGCGCCGCCGCCCGCCGCAGCGTGCAGCGCCGCGCTGGCACCGGTCAACGGCGCGGTGGCGGCCACCGGCGGCTGGTTGCTCAGCGCGCCCGGGATGCCCGAGGGCGCGGTGCTCGCGCCATTGGTCGATTCCGACATCTGCTGGCTGCGCACCGCTGCAGCGGCATCCTTGCCCTGATTGGGCTTGAACAATTCGTCGGTGGCTTCGCTCTGCGCGAAGTCGACTTCAGCGGCGACCGTCGCGCGCACGTTGTCGCGCCCGACGATCGGCTCGATGATGTCGATCACGCGCTTGACGTAGTTCGCTTCGATCTGCTGCACGTACTGCAACTGCTGCGCGTCCAGCCCG
>JBIODO010000411.1:0-3814 GCA_044445225.1 Burkholderiales bacterium | reverse complement strand
GAATCAAGAATCGGCGGTGAACCCGATCGCCTTGACCACCGGCCCCCAGCGTTCGGTGTCGGCCTTCAGCATCGCGCCCAACTCGGCCGGAGTCGATGACTTCGATTCCAGCCCCATCAGCTCGAGCCCCTCGATCACCTCGCGCTCGGCCAGTGCCGTGCGCAGCGCCGCGTTGGCGCGCTGCACGGTTTCGGGCGCGGCCTTGGCGGGCAGGTAGAAGCCGAACCACTCGTTGAACGCCATGTCCTTCAAGCCTTGCTCGAGCAGCGTCGGCACGTTCGGCGCGAACTTGCTGCGCTGCGCGCCGGTGGTGGCCAGCAAGCGGCACTTGCCCGCCGCCACGTGCTGGATGAACTCGCCCACCGGCCCCGACACCGACTGGATCTGGCCGCCGATCATCTCGAGGATTGCCGGTTGCGTGCCGCGGTAGGGCACGTGCTTGAGGTCGACGCCCGCCGAGCGGCCGATCAGCACGCCGATGAAGTGCGGCACCGCGCCGGCGCCAGGGGAACCGAAGTTCGCCTCGTTCGGGTTGGCCTTGCACCAGTCGAGGAACTCGGGGATGTTGCGCACCGACGCCGGCACGGCGGGCCCGACTGCGAAACCGAAGTCGAAGGTTGCGCCGAGCGACACCGGCACCACGTCGGTGGCCGGGTCGTACTGCAGCTTCTTGTAGATGTACGGGTAGATGCCCAGCATCGACATCGGCGTCTGCAGGATCGAGGCGCCGTCGGGCGGCATCGACTTGAAGCTCTGCACGGCGATCTGGCCGCCGGCGCCGACGCGGTTTTCGACCACCACGCTCTTGCCGTAGCCCGGTGCCAGCTTGCTCGCCACGCGGCGGCAGATGGTATCGGAGGTGCCGCCCGGCGGAAAGCCGGTGATCAGCCTCACGGTATCGAACGGTGCGCCCTGCGCGAAGGCGCGCGCGCCAACGCCGGCCAGCAGCGCGGCGGCCGATGCACTGAGTACGTCGCGGCGCGTGGCGATCATGGCGATGTCTCCTCGGAATCGAAGGGATGTTCGAGCGCGCGAGATTAGCGGATCGGGTCGTCCGATGACACCGAGGACAATCCTGCGCCCGAGGGTGCGCCGACGAGCGCCAGCATCTGCCGGTGCAACGCCGGTGCGCCGGCCATCACCGCGTAGACACGCTCGGCCGCGCGGGATGTCGTGTCGAGCGTGAGCTGCCCACCGTCGGCTCGCGTGTAGACGCCGCCAGCCTCGCCGATGATCACCATCGATGCGGCAATGTCCCAGATGCGTGTGCTGCGGTTGACCATGCCGCCCAGTCGACCGTCGGCCACGTAGGCGCCATCCACGAGGCTGTTGGTGGCGCGCACGTTGCGCACCCGCTGCAGCACGCGCGCCAACAACGCGGTGTCGCACAGCGCGCCGGCCTCGCTTTCAGCGGCGTCCATGCCCCAGGCCCACAGCGTGTTCGACAACAGCGGTTCGGCAGTGACAGAGATCCGACGGCCATTGCGATACGCACCCGCGCCGCGTTCAGCGCAATACAGTTCGTCGCCGACAGGCAGATGCAACACGCCGAGCTGCGGCTCGCCCGCGCGCAGCAACGCGATCAAAACGCCGAACCAGGGAATGCCGGCGGCGAAGTTCGATGTGCCGTCCAGCGGATCGATCACCCAGGTGAACTCGCTGCCGCGCAAATCGCAGCCGGTCTCCTCGGCAATGATCGAGTGCGTCGGATGCCGCTGCCGGATCGCCTGCACGATGGCCTGCTCCGACTCCAGGTCGGCCGCGGTGACGACGTTGCTCAAATCTGATTTCCGCAGCGTGTTGGTCGTGCGGCCGAAGTGCCCGAGCAGCACCTGCCCGGCCGCGCGCGCCCAGGAGATGGCGTCGTCAATCATGACGGCCGGCGTCCGAACGCTTCAGCAGCCGCTGAAGCGCGGTGCGCGTTTCTCGACGAAGTGCGCCACGCCTTCCTTGAAGTCCTCGCTGGCCAGGCTCTCGATCATCAGGCGGTCTGCCTCGGCGAACGATTGCGCCATCGTCTGCAGTGGCAACGCGGCGAGCTGCTGCTTGATCACACGCAACGAGCGCGGTGAACACGACTGCGCCAGCTCGAGCGCGTAACGCAGCGTGAAGCCCATCAACTCCTCGGGCGGCAGCGCGCGGTTGACGAGGCCGATGCGCTCGGCCTCGCTGCCGCTCACCTTGCGTGAGCTGAGCAGCAGATCGGCCGCATGTCCGGCGCCGATCAAACGCGCCAGCCCGAACGCGCAACCGTGCTCGGCGATCAAGCCGCGCTTGGCGAAGCCGGTGGTCAGCGTGGCCTCGCTGCTGGCAAAGCGGATGTCGGCGAACAATGCCAGCACGAAGCCGATGCCCGCGGCCGCGCCGTTGATGCTGGCGATCACCGGCTTGGGCACCGCGGCGAGAAAGTTGTAGCGCTGCTGCAGCTCGCGGCCGGCAACGGCGTCGACCGTGTCGTTGCCCATCGTCTTGGGCAGGGGCGCGCCCTGGGTCAGGTTTTGCAGCAATGCCATGTCAGCGCCGGCGCAAAAGCCCCGCCCGGCGCCGGTGACGATGATCACGCGCACGGCGTCGTCGCGGCCGAGCTCGGCCATCGTGTGCCGCAGCGAGTGGCTCAGGGTCGGCGTGATCGCGTTGAGCCGGTCCGGACGGTTCAGCGTGACAGTGGCCACATGATCGGCGACGTCAACCAGCAGTTCGGAAGGATTCATCGAGGGCTCCATGGTGCCGCAAAGCGCAGTGAGGTGGACGGATGCCCGCGCGCTCAAGAATCACTCGCCCTTGAACCGCGGCTCGCGTCGCGCCGCCATCGCGGCCACGCCCTCACGGAAGTCGGCGGTCTTGAAATGCGCGTTTTGCTCCATGCTCTCGTGGGCGACCGCGCTGCGGATCTGCTCCACCAGCCCGGCGCGCAGCGTGGCGCGGGTGGACTGCACCGCGATCGGCGCAGACACCGCGATCTCGCGCGCGAGTTCGAGTGCGCGCGCGCGCACCTGGTCTTGCGCCACCAGCTCGTCGGCCAGGCCAATGCGATGCGCCTCGGTGCCATCGACGCGCCGGCCGGTGTAGAAGAGCAGCGCGGCCTGCTGCACGCCCACCAGCCGCGGCAGAGTCACCGACAAACCAAACCCGGGGTGAAAGCCCAGGCGGTTGAAGTTGGCCGAGTAGCGCGCCTCGGCACAGGTGACCCGGAAGTCGGCCACCAGCGCCAGTCCCAGACCACCGCCGACAGCAGGACCCTGCACCGCGGCGACCACCGGCTTGCTGCACGAGAACAGCCGCAGCGCCTCGCCATACAGCGGGTTGATCGCGCGGACGCTGCGCTGCGGCGGCATCGCGTCGCGGTTGGCGAAGTTCGCACCGGCGCAAAACGATGTGCCTTGCGCGCACAACACGATGACGCGGCATCGCGGGTCGGCTTCGAGGCCTTCGAACGCATGGGCCAACGCGGCGATCAGCGGCACATCGAAATAGTTGTGTGGTGGCCGGCGCATCTCGACCACGGCCACGGCGCCATCGAGGTCGACGCCCACGTCGTTGGATTCGTCGCTCATGATCGTTGCTGACGTTGCAAAGGATTCGGCATCACAGCACGGCGTCGAAACGGCGGCGCGTCAGTGCCGGCCAGAAGCCCTTGCCGCCGCCCGCGATAGCGAGCCGGCCCAGGCGCGCCGCCCAGAACGCATCGCTGCCGAACTGCTCGCGCCAGGCCCACAGGCGGCGCGTGGCGAAATGCAGCGAGTGTTCGCGCGTGAAGCCGATGGCGCCGTGCACCTGGTGCGCGATGCCAGTGGCTCTTGTGGCGGCCTCGCCG
>JBIODO010000410.1:0-3832 GCA_044445225.1 Burkholderiales bacterium | reverse complement strand
GCGATTGCGCAGCGGGAAGGCCAGGTTCTCGGCCACCGTCATGGTGTCGTAGATGACCGGGAACTGGAACACCTGGGCGATGTTGCGCTGCTGCGGCGTTTGCAGCGTGACGTCGGCGCTGTCGAACCGCACATGGCCCTGCGACGGGCGCACCAGGCCCGAGATGATGTTGAGCATCGTGGTCTTGCCGCAGCCCGAAGGGCCCAGCAGCGCGTAGGCGCCGCCTTCGTCGAAGGTCATCTTCAACGGCAGCAGCGCATAGTCGGCGTCGTCCTTCGGATCGGGCCGATACGAGTGCGCGAGGTCGAGGTCGATGCGTGCCATGTCAGTTGCCCTGCCTCGGCGCCGGCGCGACCAGCAGGTCGCCCTTGGGGTCGAACACGTACACCTGCGATGGATCGAGGTGCAGCGTGATCTGTGCGCCGAGCCCGAAGAAATGCACACCGGTGAGTTGCGCCACCAGCTCGCCGACCGCGGTGGCCACGTGCACGAAGGTGTCGGAGCCCGAGATCTCGGCCAGCTCCACCTTGCCGGGCAGCGGCACGTCGCCGGGCCGCGCGCGCACGCGCAGCGCACCGGCGCGCACGCCGATGGTCAGCGCGCCGGCCAGCTGCTGCGACACCTGCGGCGGCAGCGGCACGCTCAACGCCGGGCCACCCTGCAATTGCACGCCCAGCGACGCCGCGCTGCCGGCCAGCAGGTTCATCGGCGGGTCGCTGAACGCGCGCGCCACGCGGATCGAACGCGGCCGATGGAATATGTCGGCCGTCGGCCCGTACTGCAGCAGCTCGCCGGCGTCGAGCACGGCGGTGTGGCCACCCAGCAGCAGCGCTTCGGTGGGCTCGGTGGTGGCGTACACCACGGTGGAGTCGCCGGCGGCGAACAGCGCCGAGAGCTCCTCGCGCAATTCCTCGCGCAGCTTGTAGTCCAGGTTGACCAGCGGCTCGTCGAGCAGCATCAGCGGCGCGTCTTTGGCCAGCGCGCGCGCCAGTGCTACCCGTTGCTGCTGGCCGCCCGACAGCTCGGCCGGCAGGCGCTGCAGAAAGGATTCGATGTGCAGCTTGGCGGCCAGCGCCTGCACGCGCTGGCGCACGCTGGCGCGATCGGCGCCGCCGCGCAGCTTGAGCGGCGAGGCGATGTTGTCGAACACGCTCATCGACGGGTAGTTGATGAACTGCTGGTACACCATCGCCACGTTGCGCTCGCGCACCGGCACGCCGGTGACGTCGATGCCGTCGGCGCTGACGCGGCCGTGCGACGGCGCGTCGAGCCCCGCCATCAGGCGCATCAGCGAGGTCTTGCCGGCCTGCGTGGCGCCCAGCAGCACGGTCACCGCGCGCGGCTGCAGGCGCAGATCCAGCGGGTACAGGTGGCTTGCGGCACCCACCTGCTTGTCGACGCGCTCGAGCCTCAGTTCCATGAGTGCTCCAGCGGCGGCGTGGCGGCGGCCTCGTCGCCGCTGGCGTGCTGCTGCCACCAGCTCGCCACGCGGGCGCGTTCGGCGGCGCCGTAGTGCAGGCCCAGCTTGCTGCGCCGCCACAGCACGTCGTCGGCGCTGCGCGCCCATTCGTGGCGATGCAGGTGGCGCAGTTCGCCTTCGTGCAGGCCCGGTGCCACCTCGGCGCCGAGCGGCTCGGCCAGCAGCAGCGACACGCGCGAGCCATAGCTGCGCACCCAGCGCCGCCGCACCGCGGCGGGCAACTGCGGATGCCGGCGCGCGAGTTCGGCGTCGAAGTTCGCGATGTCGTGATCGGGCCGGCCGCTGGGCTTGATCCATTCCGACAGGTCGCCGCCGGGCAGCACGGTGCCAGCCGTCCACGGCGGCGCGGTGATGTGCAATGGCGCGCGCAGCAGGCCCGCCGCTTCCTCGGCCAGCTTGCGAAACGTGGTGATCTTGCCGCCCCACACGTTGAGCAGCGGCGCCTGCTCGTCGTTGATTTCGAGCAGGTAGTCGCGCGTCACCGTCGAGGCGTCGCCGCCTTCGTCGAGCAGCGGACGCACGCCGGCGTAGCTCCACACCACGTCGGCCGGCGCGACCGCGCGCGCGAAATAGCGGCTCGCCTGCTCGCACAGATAGCGCGTTTCGTCGGCGTCGATGTGCGCCTCGCCGATCGGCCCCTCGTGCTCGACGTCGGTGGTGCCGATCAGCGTGAACTCGCCCTCGTAGGGGATGGCGAAGATGATGCGGCGATCGGCGTTCTGAAAGATGTAGGCGTGGTCGTGGTCGAACAGCTTGCGCACGATCACGTGGCTGCCCTTGATCAGGCGCAGCGCCTTGGGCACTGCCAGGCCGGCGTGCTCGCGCAGGAACTGCGCGGCCCACGGGCCTGCTGCATTGACCAGCGCCCGCGCACGCACCGCGAGCTCGCGGCCGTCGGCCAGCGCGAGCGTGGCCTGCCAGCCATCGGCCTCGCGCTGCGCGCGCCGGCACAGGCAGCGCGTGAGCACCATCGCGCCGCGCGCCTGGGCGTCGATGGCATTGAGCACGACCAGGCGCGCATCGTCGACCCAACCGTCGCTGTAGATGAAGCCGCGGGTGAATTGCGGCTTCAGTGGCGCACCGGCCGGATGCTCGCGCAGCGACACCGATCGCGACGGCGGCAGCCACTCGCGGCGCGCCAGGTGGTCATACAGAAACAGCCCGGCACGGATCATCCACACCGGCCGCATCGACGGGTCGTGCGGCATCACGAAGCGCAGCGGCCACATGATGTGCGGCGCGCTCTTGAGCAGCAGCTCGCGCTCGGCCAGCGCCTTGCGCACCAGCGAGAACTCGTAGTGCTCCAGGTAGCGCAAGCCGCCGTGGATCAGCTTGGTCGATGACGACGAGGTGTGCTGCGCCAGGTCGTCCTTCTCACACAGCACGACCTTCAGGCCGCGGCCGGCGAGGTCGCGCGCAATGCCCGCGCCGTTGATGCCCCCGCCCACCACCAACACGTCGCAAGGCAGCGGCCCAGCGGCCGCCTGCAGCGACCGCGCCGCGTTCGAATCACTCAAACATGTCTCCAATGTCCCTCATGTGACATCGTTCGCTGACGATGAAATGTTCGTTTGAGTTCGTTTGAATTCCATTCTGTTCGTTTTATCCGAACTACTGGTCATCCGCAATCGGGCCTTCCGACATGGCGTTGCGCCCCGGTTGGCATACCCTCGCAGCCGCAACATGGCCACGACTTCGCCGTCACCGAACCCGCGTCAGGCCGAGATGCTGGCGGCCGTGCGCGAGCACGGCACGCTGTCGGTGGAGGCGCTGGCCGATCGATTCGGCGTCACGCTGCAAACCGTGCGCCGCGACGTCAAACTGCTGGCCGATGCCGGCTTGCTGGCGCGCTTTCACGGCGGCGCGCGCATGCCGGGCTCCACCACCGAGAACATCGGCTACCGCCAGCGCCAACACTTGAATGAAGCGGCCAAGCTGCGCATCGCGCGTGCGGTGGCCGCCGCAGTGCCCGAGGGCTGCTCGCTGATCATCAACATCGGCACCACCACCGAGGCGGTGGCGCGCGCGCTGCTGCAGCACAAGGGGCTGCGCATCATCACCAACAATCTGAACGTGGCGGCGATCCTGTCGGACAACCCCGATTGCGAGGTGATCATCGCCGGCGGCCTGGTGCGCTCGCGCGACCGCGGCATCATCGGCGAGGCCACGGTGGAGTTCATCCGGCAGTTCCGGGTCGACATCGGCCTGATCGGCATCTCGGGCATCGAGGCCGACGGCTCGCTGCGCGACTTCGACTACCGCGAGGTCAAGGTCGCGCGCGCGATCCTCGCCCACTCGCGCGAGGTCTGGGTCGCGACCGACCACAGCAAGTTCAACCGGCCGGCGATGGTC
>JBIODO010000409.1:0-3842 GCA_044445225.1 Burkholderiales bacterium | reverse complement strand
GGCCTGGCACACCTGGGGCGACCACGTCACGCTGCGCCGCGAACTGATCAACGACCAACTGCTCACTCGCAAGAGCGACGGCTCGCAGTACCGCAAGCTGCCAGCGCGGCCCAGCGACGAGGCACGATCGTTGATGGCCGCGTGGCGGGCGCGCCTCGATGAGGCGCCCCGCGTGACGCCCGACGCTGCGGGCCAGGCAACGCCCGCGCGGGCGCGCCTGCCTCGACGCGCTACACGCTGAGCCAATGCGCGCGGTAGTACAGCAACTCGTCGATCGATTCGTGCACGTCGGCCAGCGCCGTGTGCGCCTGGTTCTTCTTCAGGTTGTCGAGCAGCGCCGGCCGCCACCGGCGCGCCAGCTCCTTCAACGTGCTGACGTCGAGGTTGCGGTAGTGGAAGAACGCCTCGAGTCGCGGCATGTGGTTGGCCAGAAAGCGGCGGTCCTGGCAGATGGTGTTGCCGCACATCGGGCTCTTGCCCGCGCCCACGTAGCGGCGCAGCCACGCGATCACGGTGTCCTCGGCCGCCGCCTCGTCGATGGTGGAGGCGCGCACGCGATCGACCAGCCCGCTCTTGCCATGCGTGCTCTTGTTCCACGCGTCCATCGCGTCGAGCGTGGCGTCGCTCTGATGGATCGCCAGCACCGGGCCATCGACGCGTCGCGTCACCTGCGGGTCGGTGACCACAACCGCCAGTTCGATGATGCGGTCGCGCTCGGGCGACAGGCCGGTCATCTCGAGATCGATCCAGATCAGGTTGTGGTCGTTGGATGCGAGCGTGGCGGCAGGGTCTTCGGCAGCGGCGTTCATGCCGGCATTGTGGCTCAGCCTACACTTGCCGCCATGTCGCTTCACCCGTTGACCTGGCTGTTTGCCGTGGCGCTGCTGGCGGCGCTGGCCACTCGCTTGTGGCTGGCCTCGCGCCAGATGCGGCATGTGTCGGCGCACCGCAGCGCGGTGCCGCCGGCGTTCGCGTCGCGCGTGTCGCTCGAGGCCCATCAGCGCGCGGCCGACTACACGGTGGCCAAGACGCGCTTCGGGCTCCTGGCCACCGCCTTCGGCAGTGCGTTGCTGTTGGGCTGGACGCTGCTCGGCGGCCTGGATGCGCTCAACGCCTGGGTGCGCGAGGCGGTGCTGCCGCGTTGGGGCGCGCTGCCCTATGAGCTTGCGCTGCTCGGCGCATTCGTGGTCATCGGCGCCGTGCTCGACCTGCCGTTCGAATGGTGGCGCACGTTTCGCATCGAGCAACAGTTCGGATTCAATCGCAGCACGTGGCGGCTATTCGTCGCCGACCTGCTCAAGGGCATCTTGGTGGCCACCGTGCTCGGGCTGCCCCTGACGGCACTGGTGCTGTGGATCATGGCGAGCGCCGGCGGCTGGTGGTGGTTGTGGGCCTGGGCCGCATGGACTGCGTTCAACCTGCTGATCCTGGTGATCTATCCAACGCTGATTGCGCCGCTGTTCAACAAGTTCGAGCCGCTGCGCGACGAGACGCTCGCTGCCCGCGTGCAGAGCTTGATGCAACGCTGCGGCTTCGCGGCCAAGGGCTTGTTCGTGATGGACGGCAGCCGCCGCTCGGCGCACGGCAACGCCTACTTCACCGGGCTCGGCGCGGCCAAGCGCGTGGTGTTCTTCGACACCCTGCTGGCCGTGCTCACGCCGGGCGAGGTGGAGGCCGTGCTGGCGCACGAACTGGGCCACTTCAAGCGCCGCCACGTGCTCAAGCGCATGGTGGCGATGTTTGCGCTCAGCCTGGCGGGCCTGGCATTGCTCGGCTGGCTGGCCTCGCGCAGCTGGTTCTACACGGCGCTGGGCGTATCGCCCAATCTGGCCGCGCCGAATGACGCGCTCGCGCTGCTGCTGTTCGCGCTGGCATTGCCGGTGTTCGGATTCTTCGTCTCGCCGCTGTCCGCGTTACTGTCGCGCCGTCACGAGTTCGAAGCCGACGCCTATGCCTGTGCACAGACCAGCGGGGTCGATCTGGCCAGCGCGCTGATCAAGCTGCACCAGGACAACGCCTCGACGCTGACGCCCGACCCGGTGTACGTGCGCTTCTACTACTCGCACCCGCCGGCCGGCGAACGCCTGGCGGCGCTTTCAGCGCAACCGGCATGAAGGCGCCGCTGAGCGCCGGGTTCCGGTGGAGTTGAACACCGGCCTGGTGGTGGGTGCCCACGGCCGGCACTTCGTCGTCGAGACCGCCGAGCGGCAGCGCGTGCTGTGCCACCGCCGCGGCAAGAAGGTCGACTGCGTGGTCGGCGATCGCGTGCAATGGTGCGTCACCGGCGACGGCGGTGTCATCGAGGCCGTGTCGCCCCGGCGTACGCTGCTGTGGCGGCAAGACCGCTGGCGCAGCAAGTCGTTCGCCGCCAACATCGATCGGTTACTCGTCATCGTCGCCGCGTCGCCGCCGATGGCCGAGTCGCTGCTGGCGCGCGCGCTGATCGCTGCCGCGCACGCGGGCATCGACTCCCGGGTGCTGCTCAACAAGGCCGATCTGCCCGAGGCAGACGCGGCACGCGAGCGGCTGCAGCCCTATCGCCGCATGGGCGTGCCCGTGCTCGAGGCCTCCTTCAAGCACGACGCCGCGGCGGCACGCGAGCTGCTCGCGCCGCTGCTGGCCGGACAGGTGACCCTGTTATTGGGGGCCAGCGGCGTCGGCAAGAGCACGCTGATCAACATGATCGTTCCCGATGCGGCCGCTCAGGTGGGCGACATCTCGCGCGCGCTGAACGCCGGCCGCCACACCACCACCACCACGTCGTGGTACTGGCTCGGCGACCGTCACGACGCCGCGGTGCTCGATTCACCGGGTTTCCAGGAGTTCGGCCTGCAGCAGATCGAAGCGGCCGATCTCGCCAGATGGTTGCCCGACGTGGCCGAGCACGCGGCACACTGCCGCTTCACCAACTGCACGCACCGCAGCGAGCCCGATTGCGCAGTGCGCGCAGCCGCCGAGCGTGGCGAGGTGGCGGCCCACCGCCTGCGTTTGTACGAGCAGTTGTACGAAGAGCTGTCGCAGCCACGCTACTAGCGCCGCCCGCTGTCAGCGCTTCGCTCCAGGCTCACCCGATGAGACGCGCCAGCGTGAGCAACGCCAGCAACAGCATCCACAGCACCACCGAACGCCACACCAGCCCCACCACACTGTCGAGGTGGCCGATCTGCGGATCGGCGCCAGGTGTCGAGCCGGCCGCGCTGGCCACGCCCGGCGCGGCACCGCTTTCGAAAGTCTTGGATCGATCCGGCGTGACGCCGGGTGCAGCGGCTCCCCCCAGGCTCACGCCCACCGCACCAGCCGCCGCAGACAGGATGACGCCCTCGTTGGCGTGGCGCCACAGGCCGGCATCGCGCCGCCAGCCGTTGACGGCCTCCTCGAAATTACCCACCACCGCGAACCCGAACGCAGTCAGCCGTGCCGGCAAATGATCGATGAGGGCGAACAGGCGTTGCGACAGCTCCATCGACTTGTCGTTGGCCGGCGCGCCGAGCGCCTTGCTCTTGAAGGTCCAGTAGCGACCCGCGAATTCGGCCATCCGGTACAGCACGGCACCGGCCGGGCCCAAGCCCAGGAACGCGAGCACGACGAACCAGAAGAACACGCCGAACACGTGGCGATGCGCGGCCAGCAGCGAGTGCTCGATCATGTGGCGCAGCAGCTCGGTGCGCGGCAGCTCGGAGGCGTCGAGGTGGCGCCACTCGGCGAGCAGGCGGCGCGCCTCGGGCTCGTCGCCGCTCTCGAGCGCGGTGCGGATGTCGGTGAAGTAGTGGCTGAACTGGCGAAAGCCCAGCGTGAGGTACAGGATCGCCACGTCGAAGGCCAGCGCCGCGATGGCGTTGTAG
>JBIODO010000408.1:0-3863 GCA_044445225.1 Burkholderiales bacterium | reverse complement strand
TGGGACCATCAGCTGTTGCTGGAGGCCTATCGGTTCACGGTCACGCAAACGGGCCAGGCCACGGACATGTGGGACTTCTTGATGTGCGGGGAGGGGGGGCGGGCGCCGAACCAGCCGCTCGATTTGCTGGCGCCGACCAACGAGGAAAGCGCCTGCAAGATGTGACCTCCTCGTGCCGCCGCCGGCGGCGCCCGCGACGCTCGCGATAACTCGATGCAGTTCGTCTTTCTGCTCGAGCAGGTGGTCAACGGCCTCGTGCTCGGCGGCTACTACCTGCTGCTTGCGCTCGGGCTGTCGCTGATCTTCAGCGTCGGCGGCGTGGTCAACCTCGCGCACGGTGCGTTCTATGCGCTCGGTGCGTACCTCTCGCTCGAAGTGGGCAACAGGTTGGGCTTCGGCGCCGCGATCGTCATCTCGCCGGTGCTCGTGGGGCTGCTCGGCATCGTGTTCGAGCGTCTCTTGCTGCGGCGCTTCTATGCTGCCGATCCGATCCTGAGCCTGCTCGTCACGTTTGCGCTTGCGATGGTGGCCGAGCAGGCGATTCGCATGATCTGGGGCGCCGCGCCGCTGCCCTCGACGATGCCGCCTGAGTTCAAGGGCAGCCTGATGGTCGGCGAGTTCCTGTTCTCGCGCTATCGGCTGCTGCTGCTCGCGGTGGTGATCGTGGTGATGAGCGCGCTGTGGCTGCTGCTGCACAAGACGGCGTTCGGTCGCGTCGTGCGCGCCGGCGTGCAGCGGCCCGACATGGTGGCGGTGCTCGGCATCCGCTTGGCGCCGTACATGACGGCGATCGTCGTGCTCGGCGTGGCCACCGCGGCGCTCGGCGGTGCGCTGTTCGGCCCGATCACCATCGTGCACCCAGCGATGGGCACCGAGATCATGACGGTGGCCTTCGTCGTGGTGGTGATCGGCGGCCTGGGCAGCTTCTGGGGCGTGGTGCTGGCAGCACTGCTGGTGGGCGTGGTGCGCGGCATCACCATCCACTTCGCGCCCGCGGCCGGCGAGGCCTCGATGTATGTGCTGATGTTCCTGGTGCTGATGTTCCGCCCGCGCGGCCTGCTCGGCGAGCGCATCGAGCGCTTCGAATGAGCATCGACTGGTCGAACAAGAAAAACCGGCCGCTGTGGATTGGCGCGGCGGCGCTGGTCGCGCTGCCGATCGTGCTGCGGTCGATCGGCCTGACACTCGACACGGCGACGGTGGTGGTGATCCTCGCGATGGCCGCGATGGGCCTGAACGTGCTGGTCGGCACCACCGGCCTGGTGTCGTTCGGACACAGCGCGTGGTTCGGCATCGGCGGCTATGCGGCCGCACTGGCACACCAGCACTGGTTCAAGGGCCAGATCGTGCTGCCGTTGCTGTTCTCGATCGCATTCACCGCGACGCTGGCGCTGGCCGTGGGCTTTCTGATCCTGCGCCGGCGCGGCGTGTACTTCTCGCTGTTGACGCTGGCGCTGTGCGCGCTGACGTTCGCGATCGCGTTTCGCTGGACGGCACTCACCGGCGGCGAGGGCGGCCTGGGCGGCATCGAGCGCGGGGGCATCGCTGCGCTCGACCTCAACGACCACCTCACCTACTACGTCGTGGTGGCGGTGATCGGCTTCGCGATGCTGTTGGTGTTGCTGCGCGTGATGCGCTCGCCCTTCGGCCACGTGCTGCAGGCGATCCGCGAAAACGAGCAGCGCGCCACCTTCCAGGGCTACGACACCGACCGCTACAAGCTCGCCGCCTTCGTGCTGTCGGCCTGCGTCACCGGTCTGGCCGGGGCGCTGCAGGTGTTTCTGCATCGCCTCGCAGCCGCGGAGTCGACGACCGTCGCCTTTTCGGGTGAACTGCTCGCGATGGTGGTGATCGGCGGCATGCGCAGCTTCCTCGGGCCGGCGCTCGGGGCGTTGTTCTTCCTGCTGTTTCGCGAGCTGTTCTCGATCTACACCGACAACTGGCTGCTGTGGTTCGGCCTCGTCTTCGTCGCCTTCGTGATCTTCTCGCCGACCGGTCTGGTCGGCATCTGGGACACCGTGAAGCGGCGCTGGCGACCGCCTGCCGAGGAGGGCGCGGCAATGAGCCGGCGCCAGATTCACGACGGACTGCCGCTGCCGGGCTTCTTGCTGCCGTGCGCGCAGTCTGACGTGGTGCTCGAGGTGAGCGGCGTCGACAAGCGCTTCGGCGGCATTCGCGCCGTCAGCCGCGCGTCGCTCACGGTCGAGCGCGGCCAGGTGCATGCGCTGATCGGCCCCAACGGCGCCGGCAAGACGACCACGTTCAACCTCGTGTCGGGACTGTTCGCGCCCGACGCCGGGCGCGTGCTGCTGCACGGGCGCGCGATCCATCACCTGCGCCCGCACCAGATTTGCCAGCAGGGCCTGGCGCGCTCGTTCCAGATCACCAATCTGTTCAAAGGACTGCCGATCTACGAGAACCTGCGGCTGTCGCTGCAGGCGCGGCACCCGGCGTGCTTCAATGCCTGGCACGACATCGATCACTACCCCGAGATCCACGCCGAGACCGCCGAGCTGATGAAGTTCCTCGGCCTGCAGGGCATCGAACAGACGCTCGGCATGGACCTATCGTACGGCGGGCAGCGGCTGGTGGACCTGGGCATCGCGCTCGGTGCCAAGCCGCAGGTGCTGCTGCTCGACGAACCGCTCGCGGGCCTGGCCGCCGCCGAGCGCGAACGCGTCTCGCACCTCGTGAAGACGATCGCGCACCAGATCCCGGTGCTGATCGTCGAGCACGACATCGACCGCGTGCTCGGCTTCTCGCAGCGCGTGACGGTGATGAACCAGGGCGAGGTGCTGATGTGCGGCACGCCTGACGAGGTGCGCAACGACCCCCGCGTGCACCAGGTGTACACCGGCAGCGGCACGCCGCCGGTCACCGGCCGCGTCGCCGGCGACGCGAGCACACGCGCAGCGGTGCTGCGCTTCGAGGGCGTCAATGCCTTCTACGGCAAGAGCCACATCCTCAACGACGCCACGCTCGACGTGCGCGACGGCGAGATCGTCGCGCTGCTCGGCCGCAACGGCGCTGGCAAGTCGACCCTGCTGAAGACGCTGTGCGGCCTGCTACCGCCGGCCTCGGGGACGATCGAGTTCGAGGGCCGCCCGATCGCCAGCCTGCCAGCGCCCGCCATTGCGCGGCTTGGCATCGGCTACGTGCCGCAGGGCAGGGGCTTGTTCGCCGGCATGACGGTGGCGGAAAACCTGGCGCTCGGCCGCCTGGCCCGCGCCACCGATGGCAGCCACGGCACCGCGTGGAGCGAGGAGCAGATCTATCACTTCTTCCCGCGCCTGAAGGAACGCCGGCATGTTGCCGCCGACTATTTGTCAGGCGGCGAGCAGCAGATGGCAGCGGTGGCACGCGCGCTGTCGGGCAACGTCAAGCTGCTGCTGCTCGACGAGCCGTTCGAAGGCCTGGCGCCCACCGTCGTGCAGGAGCTGTTCACCGTGTTCGACCGCCTGCGCGGCGAAGTTGCGATGGTGATCGTCGAGCACAACCTCGACCTTGTGCTGGCGCTGGCCGATCGGGTGTTCGCGCTGGAGCGCGGCGCGGTGTTTCACAGCGGGCCGTCGCAGCCGCTGCTCCACGACCTCGAGTACCGCAAGAAGATCCTCTGGTTGTGAAGTCCGCTGCGCGCCACGAGGCGCTAGCGAGCACGGTCTTCGCCGAGCGTGGCCAGCGGCGGCGCTATTTGCTCGAGTGGCTTGCGCTCGGCGTCCACCGCCCAGCGCCATGCAATTGCCGCGGCCATCAGCACCAGCGCGGCGCCGATCGCATAGCCGATGAACACGTTGCTGCGGCTGCCGGTCTCGATCAGGGCACCAAACAGCGCCGGCGCCGCGAAGCCGCCGACACCGGTGCCC
>JBIODO010000407.1:0-3914 GCA_044445225.1 Burkholderiales bacterium | reverse complement strand
GGGGTCGTCGCTCTTGGATGTATCGGCCACCTTGGAGTAGCTCACCACGGCCATGGCAGACACTGGGACCGTTCGCTGCCCGATCGTGTAGCCCGTCATCTTGAACAGGCGCCCATAGGGCGTGAGCTCGGGGAACTGTCCACCGGCATGGCAGGCGACGCAGTTCTGGCCCGTCTGGCGGTTGAACAGCGGGATGGCCGACGCCTGCTGCGGCAGCAGCACGACAAGGGCCAACACAATCGCGCCGATCGCCGTAGCGGCATTCGTCAACGCGCGCATCGCGGCACAGATGATGCTGTTCATCGGCAGACCCCGTTTGCCATTGCTGGCTCGATTGAGCGCCGAGCCCGCGCTTGCGAGCTTTGACTTAACGCAAAAAACGCCGAGCGTGCGTTCTGCGCGCAACGCAATAGCTGAACGGGATCTGAACGAAGCCGCGGGCGCCGTCAGACCACTGCGCCAAACAGCGCCCCGACGCCCGCCGTGATCGCCATCGCCAGCGCACCCCAAAAGGTGACGCGCCAGGCGCCGGTGACCACGCCGGCGCCGCCCACGCGTGCGGCCACCGCGCCCAGCAACGCCAGGAAGACCAGAGACGTTGCCGACACCCAGGCAATCAGGCCACGCTCGGGCGCCAACACGGTGACCGCCAGCGGCAGCACCGCGCCCACCGCAAAGCTGCCGGCCGACGCCAGGGCCGCCTGCACCGGCCGTGCGCTGAGGGCTTCGAAGAAGCCGAGCTCGTCGCGCGCATGGGCGGCCAAAGCATCGTGCGCCATCAATTGCTCGGCCACCTGCTGCGCGAGTGCAGGCTCGAGCCCGCGCTTGACATAGATGCCCGTCAGCTCGCGCCGCTCTGCGACAGGGTCCGCCTCGAGCTCGGCGCGCTCGCGCGCCAAGTCGGCGTTCTCGGTGTCGGCCTGCGAATGGACCGACACGTATTCACCGGCAGCCATCGACATCGCGCCGGCCACCAGCCCAGCGACGCCGGCCACCAGAATGCTGCCCGAGCTCGAATGGGCCGCCGCGACCCCGACCACGAGGCTGGCGGTGGACACGATGCCCTCGTTGGCACCCAGCACGGCGGCGCGCAGCCAGCCGATGCGGTCGGTGCGGTGACGTTCGGCATGGCGGCGCAAGATTGGCATGGTGTG
Organism: Burkholderiales bacterium; assembly: GCA_044445225.1. Lineage (GTDB taxonomy): Bacteria > Pseudomonadota > Gammaproteobacteria > Burkholderiales > Burkholderiaceae_C > JAEUPI01. The sequence continues at coordinate 2,760 of JBIODO010000407.1, read as the reverse complement.
GACTCTCGGTTTGTGGATCGTCAGGGTCTGGTTCCGTGGCGCGTTGCTGTTTCGGCGCTGCCGTTGATGAAGGCCTTGCGCAGGAACAGCGAAAAAGCACCGCATCGAACCCTCTTTGGTGCAGCGGGTCGTTGACTGCCGCGAGCCAAGGCATGGACATTGGAACTCCGCGCCCGAACGCGCAGACCAGGCCCGCTTCGTGAACGCCCAACTTGCTCGATGGATGATCTGGATGGCCTGCGGCATTGCGGCAACCGCAGCGCGCGCCGGCACGGATGTGTCCGCCGACAGCGAGGCTGCGAGCGCGCCACGCAGAGGCAACGTGCTGACGCTGCGCAAAGCCCCGACGCAGGCGCCCAGCCACACGCCCGCGGTCGAGGGCTTCGTGCGCCTGGCCGCCGCTGGCAATCTGGACGCGTTGTTCCTGGCCTTCGACGACGTGCCGGTGCAAGCCAACGGCGAGGCGGCGATCAGATACTTTCTCAGCAGCGAGGTGATCCCGTTCTTCGCCGACACCGATCGGCTCGACACCCAGATGCGCGTCACCGAAGCCACTTTCGAAGACGGCACCACCGGACACATGGCCTACAGCTACGTCGTGACGACGTCGGGCCAGATGAAGCCGTTCGTGGTCGCCTGGCGCAGCGACGACGGCAAGCTGCGCGTGATGGACGTGCAGATGGGCCACTGCGTGAAGGCGCGCCACCCCGTCGCGGCCGGCCGCTGCGATCGTTAGCCGAGCGCGCGCCGAACACGACGCGCACGGCCCTCGCCGCAGACGCTCCGAGTCACCGGGCATCAGCGCTGCAACGTGCGGTCGAACAGCGCGAACAAGCGCGACCAGTGCCGCTCGGCGGACGGCTTGTCGTAGCAATGGCGCTGCGGAAATGCGAAGCCGTGCTCGGCACCGGGATACCACTCCACGCGATGCGGCACGCCGACCTCTTTTAGCGCCGCCTGCAGCACCTCGATGTCGGCCTTGGACGCCCACTTGTCGATCTCGGCGCACGCGAAGTAGCTCTCGCAGCGCAGTTGGCCCACCATCCGGTGCGGCGAGGTGGGCTTGTCGTTGACCATGTTGGCGCCGTAGATCGATGCGATGCAGCGCAGCCGCTCGGGGTGCGACGCCGCGGCCCACACGACGAACGGGCCGCTCATGCAGTAGCCCACCGCGCCGATGCGCTTGGCGTCGGCCTGCGCCTGCGCATCGACGTAGCGCAGCATCGCCTCGGTGTCGCACACGGTGGTCTTCATGCCCAGCGTGCGCATGTGCTCGAACATCACCGCCATCGCCGGTTCGGTACGCTCTTTCAGCCAGTAGTCGCGCGTGCGGCGGTAGTACAGGTTCGGCAGCACGACGAAATAGCCCACGGTCGCAATGCGCCGCGCCATGTCGTGCAGCTCTTCGCGCTTGCCGGGCGCGTCCATGTAAAACAGCACCACCGGAAACGGCCCACCCTCGTCCGGGTGCACGACGAAGGTGTTCATCGCGCCGTCGGCAGTGGGGATGTCGATGTGGTGCTCGATCATGAACGCGTCTCCTTCGATTGCAGTGTAGCGGCGGGCTCCGGCGCCAGCTTCAGTGCTTGCGCTCCTGGCTCTTGGTCCACGCCTGGTAGCGCGCCTTGTTGTCGTCGTTGGGCGGGTACAGCCCCGGCAGCGCCGCGCCGGCGTCCACTTGACTCATGATCCAGCCCTCGAGCCGCTCCTGCTCCACCGCCGCGGCAATCACCTCGTCGAGCAGCGCGGCGGGGATCAACACCGCGCCGTCCTGGTCGACGCTGATCACGTCGTTGGGGAACACCGCGACACCACCGCAATCGATCGGCTCCTGCCAGCCGACGAAGGTGAGCCCCGCCACCGACGGCGGCGCCGCCGTGCCCTGGCACCACACCGGCAACCCGGTGCCGAGCACGCCGGCCACGTCGCGCACCACGCCGTCGGTGACCAGCGCCGCCACGCCGCGCCGGCGCATGCGCGCACACAGGATGTCGCCGAAGATGCCGGCGTCGGTGCAACCCAGCGCGCCCACCACCGCGATGCAACCGGCCGGCATCACCTCGATCGCGGCGCGGGTGGAGATCGGCGAACCCCACGACGCCGGCGTGGCCAGGTCTTCGCGCGCCGGCACGAAACGCAGCGTGAACGCGCGGCCGATCAGCCGCGGCAGGTCAGGCGCCAGCGGCCGCGTGCCGCGCAGCCACACGTTGCGCAGCCCGTGCTTGAGCAGCACGGTGGTGAGCGTGGCGGTCGACACGCCCGACAAGGCTTGCACGACCTGGGCATCGAGCGGGATAGCGGGCACCGACATGATTCACTCCTGGCATCGACAAGCAACAACGCGCATTGTGGCGGTAGCATGTGCGCTCGTCGCATGCGCTCGCGCGATGACGTGCACCCAGGAGATTCGCGATGGTGGTGGTCATCTTTGGGACGCGCATTCGCCCCGACGCCGACATGGCAGCCCTCGAGCGCGCCGGCCAGCCCACGGCTCGCCTGGCCTCGCAGATGCCGGGCTTCGTGTCGTAAAAGGACTACGCGGCGGCAGACGGCGAGTCGCTGGCGCTCGTGGAGTTCCAGGATGAGCCCACGCTGCGGGCGTGGCGCATGCATCCGGAGCACGTGCAGGTCTGCACGCCCACGCGCGCGTACGCGTTCGATCGCCAGGGTGGCCGACGCGACCTCGCCGCGTCGTGAGCCCGATGCTGGCGCGGCCGACGCGCCGGCAGGGGGCGCGCGAGCCGATGACTTCTAGCGGCG
>JBIODO010000406.1:0-3929 GCA_044445225.1 Burkholderiales bacterium | reverse complement strand
GTCGCGCACGGCCGCGAGCCAGCCCTTGCCACCCGGCGGCAGGCTCTCGGCATAGCGGCGCAAGGCCTCGACGAACACCAGCTCGGCCAGCTTGGTGAGCGTGGATTGAGCGCCCGGCCGCTCGGCCGACGACGACTCGGCAACGCCCAGGCGCAGCAGTTCGTGCAGCACGCCCGACGCCGTGCCGTCGCCGATCGGGATGCACAGCACGCGCGGCAATGCGTCGAGCAGCGGGCGGCACAGGGTGCGGTTGCAGGCGAGAAAGCCGCAGACGAAGCGGGTGACCGCGCCGCCGCCGCCGTTGCGATAGGGCACGAGCTCGGGCGCCGGCTCGTTGCCGCCGTTCCAGTTCTCGGCGTCCAGCGGTGCCACGTGCAGATCGCTGCCCATCAGGTGGCGGTCGTCCCGGGGGAACAGCACGAGGTCGCCGGCGCTGACCTCGTGCACCTCGCCGCCGTCGATGAGCTTGACCTTGCACGAGCCTTCGGTGAGCAGGTGGAAGTACACCACGTGCTCGGCACCGGCCAGGCGCTGCCTGACGGTGGCCAGCCCGTACTTGCCGCGCATGCACCACGGCGCCGTGAACTCGGCGTGTAGATACAGCGCGCCTTCGAGGTGCACCGACTTCAGAACATCAGACAACGCATCCATGGTGCCTCGGGCAAGAAGTGCGGAGTGCCGGTCAACACACGACGCGCCGCGCATGGGATATTGGCATGCGCATCACGCCGCACACCGCGAGCGCGCATGTGGCTTCATTTCAACTGCAATCAGGACTTCGACACATGCAAACCGCACACGAAACTCAGTCCCAAAACGTCACCACGCAAAACAAGGTCTATTCCGGAAGCTGTTTTTGCGGCGCCGTTCAGATCACCGTCAGCGGCGAGCCCGCCGCGATGGGTTACTGCCATTGTGAGTCGTGCCGCAGCTGGTCGGCTGGACCGGTCAACGCCTTCACGCTGTGGAAGCCCGATGCGGTGAAGGTCACGCGCGGCGCCGAGCAGATCGGCACCTTCCACAAGACGCCCAGGAGCTACCGCAAGTGGTGCAAGTCGTGCGGCGGCCACCTGTTCACCGAGCATCCGCATTGGGATCTGATCGACGTGTATGCCGCGACGATCCCCGACTTTCCGTACCAGCCGGCCGTGCACGTCAACTACCAGGAGACCCGGCTGCATCTGCGCGATGGTCTGCCGAAGCTGAAGGACCTGCCGAAGGAAATGGGCGGCTCGGGCATCGCCATCCCCGAGTAGCCATGCGGCATGCCGGCCGCCGTGGCCCTTGGCCCAATGGCCAGGTGGGGGCGGCCGGCGCCGCGGCGCGTGCATCGACATCGATCATGAATCCCGTGTGGTTGTCGCTCGCGACATTGATCTCCACCGCCGCCGGCGGCCTGTTTGCATTGCGCCTGCGTGCACGGCTGCACCTGCTGCTGGGCTTTGCGGCCGGCGTGCTGCTCGGCGTGGTGGTGTTCGATCTGTGGCCCGAAAGCCTCGAGCAGTCGCGCCGGTTGAGCGGCGACGGCCAGATCGCGATGGCGGCACTGGTCGCAGGCTTCGTGCTGTTCCATGGGCTCGAGCGGTTCGCGTTCGGACGACACGCGCACGGCGATGACGGCGCGGCACACGGCCAGCGCGCGCTGGGCTTGATGTCCACGCTCGCGCTGGTGGCCCACAGCGCGATGGACGGCGTGGGCATCGGCCTGGGGTTTCAGGTGTCGCCGGCGGTGGGCGTCACGGTGGCCATCGCAGTGATCGCGCACGATTTCTGCGACGGCTTGAACACCGTGAGCCTGATGCTGCTGCATCGGCACAGCCCACGCAGCGCGCTGCGCATGCTGGCGCTGGACGCCGTGGCGCCGGTGCTCGGCGCGGTGTCGACGCTGGCCTTCGACATGCCGCCCGCGCTGCTGGCGCCTTATTTGGGATTCTTCGCCGGCTTCCTGCTGTACATCGGCCTCTCCGACATGCTGCCGCAGGCGTATTCGCGAGCCGGGCCGACGGCTGCGATCAACCAGGCCGGGCTCACCGGCCTGGGGGTATTGCTGATGTATGGCGTGATGCGCTGGGCGGGCTGAGAGTGGCGCCGCGCCAAGATGCGGCGCGCCGGGCCGCTGCCTTAGACTGCGCCGCATGCTGACGCCACTGCAATTCAATCAACGCGGCGCGCAGAATCTGCCAGGACACCTGGGCATCGTCATCACCCATGTCGGGCCCAAGGAGGTGCGCTCCGAGTTGGCCGTCACCCAGGTGTTGATGGCACCCAACGGCTACCTGCACGCCGGCACCGTGGTCGCGCTGGCCGACACCAGCGCCGGCTACGGCTGCGTGCTCAACCTGCCCGCCGGTGCCACCGGCTTCACGACGGTGGAGCTGAAATCCAACCACGTGGGCACCGCCCGCGACGGCACCATCGAGTGCGTGGCCAGCGCGGTTCACCTGGGCAAGACCACGCAGGTCTGGGACGCGGTGGTGTCCCACCGAGACAGCGGTAAGACCATCGCGCTGTTCAGATGCACGCAGATGGTGTTGTACGGCAAGGGGTGAGAGCACAGGAGGCACCATGTTCGCAGGCCACATCGGTGCGGCGCTTGCCATCGGGCGCTCTGCGCGCCGCGTCAACATCGGCGTGTTCATGCTCGCCGCTCTTTGGTTGGATGTGGCCCTGTGGCTGTTCGTGCTCCTGGGTTGGGAGTCTGTCGTCATTCCGGCCACGTTCATCACCACCCACCAGGCCGAATTCGTCTTTCCCTTCTCGCACGGCTTGCTGGCCGGCCTGGCGTGGTCGGTGCTGGCAGGTGTGGCGGTGTTCGTTGCGTGTTCACGCTTGGGGGCATCGCGGCTTCGTGTTGCGGCGCTGGTCGCCGCCGCAGTGTTCTCGCACTGGCTCTTGGACGCGCTGGTCCATGCGCCGGAGCTGCCGCTTGCCGGTGCTGGTTCAGCAGTGATCGGTCTCGGTCTGTGGCAGAACATCCCGCTCGCCCTCGCGGTCGAGGCGTTGATCCTCGTTGCCGGCCTTGTCTTCTTTCTGCCTGGGGCTGCGCTGCCGCGTGCGCGGAAGGTTTGGTTTGCAGCGCTGTGTCTGCTGGTTCTTGTTTTCACGGTGGCCGGCATGACGGTCGCGCCGCCGCCGCCCTCCGCCGGCGCGATGGCATCGAGTTCGCTGATCACGATCGCTGCAATCTGCGCGCTGGCCTACTGGCTCGCAAGGCCTCGCCATGACGCACGAGCCTAGCTGACTCCGGCACCTGGATTGCGCGGTGCGGTGATGCTCGATCGCCTCCTCGCCGACGCGGTGCTGCTCGTGCACTTCGGCGTCGTCGCGTTCGTCGTCGGCGGCTTGTTGCTCGTGGTGGTGGGCAACCTGCTGCGCTGGCGGTGGGTCAACAACGGCTGGTTCCGGCTCGCCCACGCGCTGGCGATCGCGGTTGTGGTTGCGCAGGCCTGGCTGGGCAAGGTGTGCCCGCTCACCGCGCTGGAGTCGTGGCTGCGCGCCAGGGCCGGCCTGACCGGGTATCGACGCAGCTTCATCGAGCACTGGGTGCAGCGCCTGCTCTATTACGACGCGCCGTGGTGGGTCTTCACGCTGGCCTACACGGCCTTTGCGTTGCTGGTGCTTCTGGCTTGGTGGTACTTTCCGCCTCGGTTTCGCATGTTCAACGATCACCGCGGTGCCTGACCCTCGGCGGGTGCCGTCAAAAGTCTGGAGCATTCATGCGTTTGATCGCCATCTTCGAAGACACGCCCGCCATGCCCGACGTTCGCGCGCGGCTCGAGCCGGCCCACCTCGCGTATCTGCGCGCCAACATCGGTGAGATCGTGCTGGCCGGCGGATTGCGCGAGTCACCCGGTGCCGGCTACGTGGGAGGGCTGTGGATCCTCGAGGTCGCCTCGATGGAGCGCGCCGAGCAACTGGTGCAGGCCGAT
>JBIODO010000405.1:0-3930 GCA_044445225.1 Burkholderiales bacterium | reverse complement strand
TGCCATAGGTGGTGCTGCGCCCGCTGGCTGCGTGCGTGATCACGCCATCGGCCACGCGCAGCTCGGAGACCGGCACCTGCCACTCGTTGGCCGCTGCCTGCAGCAGCATCACGCGTGCGGCCGCGCCGCCGCGGCGCACGTAGTCTTGCGAGGTGCGGATGCCGCGACTGCCGCCAGTGCCCATCTCGCCCCACGCCCGCTTGGCCGCGAAGTTGGCTTGTGGCGAGATCTGCTCGGTGCTGACCTTGGACCAGTCGCACCCCAGCTCCTCGGCCACCAGCTGCGCCAGACCGGTGAGCGTGCCCTGCCCCATCTCCGAGCGCGCGATGCGGACCACGCAGCGCTCGTCGGGCCGCACCACGACCCAGACGTTGAGCTCGCTGCCCGCGCTCGTGGCTTGCGCTGCGGCATCGAACGGCGCTGCCCAGCCGAGCACCAGCGCGCCGGCTGCAACGCCGGAGGTGACGATGAACTCGCGGCGCGACAGCTCGTCGCGTGCAGCAGACGGTGCGGTGTCCATCATCGCGGCTCCTTCAGGCCTTGGCCACTTTGATGGCGGCGGCGCGATGCACCCCGGCGCGGATGCGCTGGTAGGTGCCGCAGCGGCAGATGTTGGTCATCGCCGCGTCGATGTCGGCATCGCTCGGCTTGTCGGTCTTGGCCAGCAGGGCCGCGGCGGCCATGATCTGGCCCGACTGGCAGTAGCCGCACTGCGGCACGTCGAGCTCGGCCCACGCGCGCTGCACCGGGTGCGAGCGGTCGCGCGACAGGCCCTCGATGGTGACGATGCGGTCATCGGCAGCCACGCTGCCCACCGGCACCGAGCACGAGCGCCGCAGCTCGCCATTGATGTGCACCGAGCAGGCGCCGCACTGCGCGATGCCACAGCCGTATTTGGTGCCGGTGAGGCCCACCTGCTCGCGCAACACCCACAGCAGTGGCGTGTCGGGCTCAACCGCCACCTCGAACGCCTGACCGTTGACATTGAGCTTCGCCACGTCAGCCTCCGTGCCTCGTCCGCCGAGAGCGCGCAGTCTGATCGATGATGCGGGCGCTGGCAACCGCGCCCGAGCGGCGCCGCGCGCAGGCGATGTTCAGCGCACGTGCGTGCGCAGCAGCTCCGCGAAGTCGGCAGCCGCCACCGGCTTGCTGAAGAAGAAGCCCTGCATCTGGTCGCAGGCGCGCTCGCGCAGGAAATCTTGCTGCTCGCGTGTTTCCACGCCCTCGGCCACCACCGTGAGGCTCAAGGTCTTGCCCATCGCGATGATGGCTTCGGCGATCGCCCTGTCTTCGGAATCGGCGGGCAGCTCGCGGATGAATGAGCGGTCGACCTTCAGAGTGTCGATCGGAAAGCGCTTCAACTGGGCCAGCGACGAGTAGCCGGTGCCGAAGTCGTCGATGGCCAGTTGCACGCCCATGTCTTTGAGCGCGCACAGCACCTCCAGCGCGCGCTCGACGTTGTGCATCACCGAGCTTTCGGTGACTTCGAGCTCCAACAGGTCGGGCTTGAGGCCCGTCTCGGCGAGCACGTCGCGCACCGCGGCCACCAGTTCGGGATCGTTGAGCTGGCGCGGCGACAGGTTGACCGACACGCGCACCGGCGGCAAGCCCGCGCGCTGCCACTGCATGCTTTGCGAACAGGCCGTGCGCAGCACCCACTTGCCGATGGCCAGGATGAGCCCGGTCTCCTCGGCCACCGGGATGAACTTGGCTGGCGACACCGCGCCCAGCTCGGAACTGTTCCAGCGCAGCAGCGCTTCAACACCGGAGATGGCGTTGCTCGCCAGGTCGAGCTTGGCCTGGTAGTGCAGTGACAGCTCGTCGCGCTCGATCGCACGGCGCAGCCGCGTCTCCATCGCCAGGCGCTCGAGCGACATCGTCTCGAGCCGGCCGTCGTAGAACTGGAAGTTGTTCTTGCCCTCTTCCTTGGCGTGGTACATCGCAAGGTCGGCGTGCGTCATCAGCGACGCCTCGTCGGGCGCGTCGTCGGGGAACACCGAGATGCCGATGCTCGCGGTGACGCGGCACTCCTGGCCGTTGAGCTCGATCGGCTTGATCACCGCCGACAGCAGCTTGCGCGCGATCACGCCGGCCTGCTCGCTGCTGCCCAGATCCTGCAACAGCATGACGAACTCGTCGCCGCCCAGGCGCGCCACGATGTCGCTGGCGCGCAGGCTCTCCTTCAGGCGCTTGGCCACTTCGCACAGCAGCGCGTCGCCGGCCTCGTGACCCAGGCTGTCGTTGATGAACTTGAAGCGGTCGAGGTCGATGAACAGCACCGCGAACTTGCGCTGATTGCGCCGCGCCAGCGCGATCACGTGGTTCAGCAGCTCGGCGAACATCACGCGGTTGGGCAGCCCGGTGAGGCTGTCGTGCGTGGCCAGGTACTGGATGCGCTCCTCGGCCTGCTTGCGCGGCGTGATGTCGCGCGACACGCCCCGGTAGCCCACGAAGGTGCCTTCGTCGTCGAGCAGCGGCTCGCCGCTGGCGCTCACGTGGCGGCGGCTGCCCTGCTTGTCGGTGTACGCGTACTCGAAGTCGCGAAACGCCTCGCGCCGCTCGAGCCGCGAGCGCATGTCGGCCCAGCCGGTTTCGCTGGCGCCGGGCATCTCCCAGGGCAGACGGCCACGCAGCCACTGATCGATCTTGTCGCCCATGCCGCGGCCGCCGAACGCCGTGAAGCGCAGATCGGCATCGAGCTCCCAGTACCAGTCCGACGACAGCTCCACCAGGCTGCGAAAGCGCCGCTCGCTGCGCTGCACCGCCAACTCGGCCTGCTTGCGCGCTGTGATGTCCTGCGTGATCGAGACGTCGTGCAGGGCGCGGCCGGCGGCATCGCGCTGCACCGAGATGGTCAGCTGCACCCACACGGTGGAGCCGTCCTTGCGCAGGTAGCGCTTCTCCATCTGGAACGAGTCGATCTCGCCGGCGTGCAGCTGGGCCCGCAGCTTGTCGGTGACGTTCTTGTCGTCGGGGTGCGAGATCTGCTTGACCGTGGTGCTCAGCAACTCGTCGCGCGTGTAGCCGAGCAGTTCGCACAGGGCGCGATTGACGTGCACATAGCGCCCGTCATTGTCGACGTGCGAAATGCCGATGGCGGCCAGCTCGATGGTGTCGGCGTGGCGCCTTTCGCTCTCGCGCAACTGCGCCTGTGCCTGCGCGCGCAGGCAGAACTGGCCAATCTGGCTGCCGATGTAGCGGGTGCAATCCAGCAACTCCGCGTCGGGCTCCTCGACGGCGTGACTGTAGAACTCGACCACGCCCAACACGCGCCCAGCGGCTGTGATCGGAAACGCGAAGGCGCTGTGCAACCCGGCTTGCGCCGCCAGCGGCGCGCGCCTGAAGCTCGGCTCGGCGGCGACGTCGCGCATCCACACCGGATCACCAGTGAGCCAGCTGCGACGCACCAAGCCGCCTTGCGTGGCCGACTGCTGGATGCTGTGCGTGGCTTCGAGGAAAGCCGCAACGCGCGGGTCTGCCACGCCCCAGGCGCCCATGCACAACAGAACGTCGCTGCGCGGCTCCTCCATCCAGCAGGCGCCGCAGGTCCAGCCCAACTCCTCGCACACGGCGCGCACGATGAGGGGCGCCGCCTCTCGCAGGTCGTAAGACCGTGACAAAGCACCGGTCACGCCGTGCTCGATCACCAACCGCTGTGCGGTGCGCGAACGGCGCAGCTGCGACGCTGTCATCGAGCTCGCGGGGTCGTAGGTGCCGAGCTCGGCCAGAACCGACTCGCTGGGTGTGACTTGTCGCATGTCCGCTCACCAAGATGGATGCTCGGATATCGGCCGCGACGGCGGCGGCTTTAGCCGGCGCCGCGTGCGTATCACCGGCCATGTGTGTCGGATCCGACCGCGGAGCCACCAGGGCCGCTGGCTATAATTCGCGCCCTTGCTACCTCAGCCGGTGTAGCTCAGTTGGTAGAGC
>JBIODO010000404.1:0-3954 GCA_044445225.1 Burkholderiales bacterium | reverse complement strand
GTCGACCACAACGAGCGCTACCCCGATGCGCCCATCGTGCCGATGACGGTGCTGCTCAACCCGCTCATCACGCCGCTGGGCGACGAGATGGAAGAGGGCTGGGAAGGCTGCCTGTCGGTGCCTGGCCTGCGCGGGGCGGTGCCGCGCTACACGCGCATCCGCTACAGCGGGCTCGACCCCGACGGGCGCTCGATCGATCGCGAGGCCGAGGGCTTTCACGCACGCGTGGTGCAGCACGAGTGCGACCATCTGATCGGGCGCCTGTACCCCACGCGCATGCGCGATCTCACGAAACTGGGCTACACCAGCGTGCTGTTTCCCGACCTGGACGACGTCGGCGACGACTGACGCCCGTGCGCACCGAGCCTCTCACCATGCGGCCAACGGGTGTGCAAGTGAACTCTGCTACAGCTTCTTCACGCTTCTTGACAGTTCAGCGAGCGCGTGCGGTCGGCGCGCCGCTGGCCGGCTGCGTTGAAGCAAACATGGCCCCGACCGCAAACGAGATCCGCACCGCCCGAGCCAGCGACAGCCCGAGGGGCTTGGCCGCTTGGCTCGCCACGCTGCTGCTATGGGTTCTGGCGTCGATCGGAACCCCGGCGCTGGCCGCGGGCGATCCGCCGGGCCGCGTGGGTCGGGTCACCGAGTCACAAGGCCAGTCCTGGGTCTACGACACCGACGCCAGCGAATGGATCAACCTGGAGCGCAATCGCCCGCTGACCACCGGTGATCGGATCGCGGTCGACGGTGCGGCTCGTCTTGAACTGCGCATCGGTTCGACCGCCGTGCGTCTGGCCGGCGGCAGCGAGTTGGAGATCCGCCGGCTCGACGACGAGCGCATCGATCTGTTCTTGCACGACGGCAGCGTGGCCGTGCGCGTGCGTTCGGCCGAGGTCGCCCGCGAGGTCGAGATGGCCACAGCCGAGGGGCGGTTTTCGCCGCGCGGCGCCGGCCACTTCCGGGTCGATCGTCGCGAAGACTCGAGTGTGGCCACCGCCTGGAGCGGCGACCTGCAATTCGAGGGCGATGACAGCGCGCTCAGCGTTCCGGCTGGGCGCAGCGCCGAGTTCTGGCGCGAAGGCGCGAACAACGCGACGCACTACGGCTGGGGCGAACCGGTGCGCGACGAGTTTGCCGATTGGACGGCGCGCGCCAACCGCGAGGACGATCGTCTCGCCTCGCCGGGCTACGTGTCGCCCGAGATGACCGGCGGCGAAGACCTCGATCGCTATGGGCGCTGGGAAACTACTCCGGACTATGGGCCGATCTGGACGCCGACCACGGTGGTGGCGGGCTGGGCGCCGTATCGCTACGGTCATTGGGTGTACGTGCAACCCTGGGGCTGGAGCTGGGTTGACTATGCGCCGTGGGGATTCGCGCCGTTCCACTACGGGCGCTGGTTGTACTTCGGTGGACGTTGGTGCTGGGCTCCGGGCAACCGCGTGGCACGCCCGGTGTATTCGCCGGCCATGGTGGCCTGGGTCGGCGGTGGCGCGCCCGGCAGAGGCCCCGCGCCGTACGTCGGCTGGGTGCCGCTGGCGCCGCACGAGCCGTACTACCCGCACTACGCCAGCGGCGGCAGCTACTGGCGAGCGGTGAACTCAGCGCAGTCGAGTCTGTTTCCGCAGGGCACGCCACGACGCCCACCCACGGGTCCGGCCCTGTATGCCAACCAGGGCGTTGCCGGCGCGGTCAGCGTCGTGCCGGGCAATGCGATGGTGCCGCGCCGGCCGATCGCGCCGGCGGTCGCACAGGTCGATCCGGCCGTGGTCAGCAGTTTTGCCACCCAGCCCTCGCGCACGCATGTGCCGCCGCCGGGCCTGGCCCGGCCCATCGCGGTGCCAGGCGTGGCTGCGCCGGGCACCCCGCCTGTCGTGCCACCGCCACGCGGGGCCTGGCAACCCACCAACCCGAGGCCGCCGGGGCAACAGCCGTCGCCCGCCGTGATGGCGCAGCCAAGCGCGCCGCCGGCAGCCACCGGACCCGATGGGCGTCGCGAGCGTGGACCTCGGGCCGTGCCGGCGCCGCCCTACACGACTCAGGGCTCCTCGGCATCGCCGAGGGCGACCATCGCACCGCCCGCTGGCACCCGGCCGCCGATGCAAGGCAATGGGGCTCCACCGACGCAGCCGCGGGTCGGGTTGCCTGCGCGGCCCAACACGCCGGCTCAGGTGCCGCAGGTTCCCGCCGCTGCGCAGAATCCCGGTGCACCTGCTGGCGCGCAGGCCCCGGTGCCTGCTGCGCAGCCGGCGGCTCCTGCCGCACCCCGGCGCGTCGAGCCGGGCGATCCGGCCGGTCCGCGCTCGCCCGGCCGCTCATCGGGCATGCCAACGCTGCAGCCAAGACAGGCGCGTGCGGTGCCTGCGCTGCAGGTTGCGGCGGCGAGCCCGGCACCCCGCCAAGCCGAACGTGTGGCGCCGCCGCACGCGTCCAGGCAACTCGAGGCTCACCGCGCGTCGAGTGCACCGCCGGCTGCACAAGCCCGCGTGCGAGTGCCCGAGTGGGAAGGGCATCCGAGTCGCGCCCAGATGCGATAGCGCCGCCGCCCGGCGGACCAGGCTAACGCAGCTGTCCGCGCAACACCGGCCACACGTTGTCGAAGATGATCGCTTGCGCCTGCGCGTTCGGGTGCAGGCCGTCGTCCTGGAACAAGCCGACCGCATTCGGCGAGTCGGCAATGCCGGCGAGCATGAACGGCACCAGCGCGGCGCCTTCGGCCTTCGCCAGCGCCGTGAACATCGACTCGAACTCCTGCGTGTAGCTGCGCCCGTAGTTCGGCGGCATGCGATTGCCGACCAGCAAGGCCTGCGCGCCGGTGTCGCGTACCGCGCGCACCATCACCGAGAGGTTGTCGCGCGTCATGGCCAGCGGCAGGCCGCGCAACGCGTCGTTGCTGCCTAGTTCGATGATCACGTGCGTGGGCTTGTGTTGGTCGAGCAGCGAAGGCAGCCGAGTGCGTCCACCCGACGAGGTGTCGCCGCTGATGCTGGCATTGACCAAGGTGGCGCCGACACGTTCGCGTTGCAGGCGCTGCTCGAGCAGCGCCACCCAGCCGCTGCCGCGCGCCAAGCCGTATTCGGCCGACAGGCTGTCGCCCACCACCAGCACCTTGGTGGGCCTGGCCATCGCGAGCGCCGCCAATGGCACAACGCCGGCCAGGGCGGCGACGCCCACGCTACAGTGCGCGAGCCAGGCGCGCCGTGTCTGCGGGCGAATCGTGCGCTTCAACAACATGTCCGATCCGATCATTGCCGTAGAACGAGTCAACAAACAGGTCCGCGATTCGAGCGGCACGCTCACGATTCTCCATGACATCGCCTTTGCGCTGCAGCCGCGCGAGTCGGCCGCGATCGTCGGCGCGTCAGGCTCGGGCAAGAGCACCTTGCTGGGCATCGTCGCCGGGTTGGACACGCCGACCTCGGGCACGGTGCGCCTCGGTGGGCAGGATCTGTTCGCCCTCGACGAGGACGAACGCGCCGCGGTGCGCGCGCGGCAGCTCGGCTTCGTGTTCCAAAGCTTTCAACTGCTGGCCAACCTGAGCGCGCTCGAAAACGTGATGTTGCCGTTGGAACTGCTCGGCACCACCGGAGCGCGCGAGCGAGCCACCGAGATGCTGCAGCGCGTGGGCCTGGGCGAGCGGCTGACGCACTACCCGCGCACGCTGTCGGGCGGCGAGCAGCAGCGGGTGGCGCTGGCGCGCGCCTTTGTCGTGCGGCCGGCGGTGCTGCTGGCCGACGAACCCACCGGCAGCCTGGACTTCGCCACCGGCGAGCGCGTGATGGACCTGATGTTCGAGCTCAACCGCGAGGCGGGTACCACATTGCTGCTGGTGACGCACGACACGGCGATCGCTTCGCGCTGCGACCGCCAGCTGCACATCGAAGCCGGCAGGCTGAGCGCGGTCTGACGGCGGCGCTCGGGCGCGGCCGCTATTGCGTGTTCGAGAACTTGAAG
>JBIODO010000403.1:0-3973 GCA_044445225.1 Burkholderiales bacterium | reverse complement strand
CGTTGCACACTCATGCCCATGGAAAAGTCTTCGATGCCCGTGGCCTGGCCGGCAGGTGCACCATGGCCCCACACACCAAAGGGGGTGCCGCGGCTCAACCCGCGACAGGCTCGTGGCCAGCGTCACACTGCGCAGACCTGATGTGACTGCGGATCCCAACGTGCCGACCGCCCAGCTCGACCGACTTCGTGCGTTGCCGAAGGCAGAGGTCCACGCCCATCTCGAAGGCTGCTTCGAGCCCAGAGTGCTCGAGTCATGGGCCAAACAGGCTGGAGTGCCGATGCCCAGGCCGCGCGAGCAGTTGCTGCAGTTCGCAGGGCTGGCCGACTTTCTGCACTTTCTCGATTGGGCTTGTGGGTTGGCATCGACGCGCGAGCGGCTGGCCGAGCTGAGCTACGGCTACAGCAAGCGGCTGGCCGAGGGCGGCGCCGGCTATGCCGACGTGATCGTCAATCCGACCCACTGGCACGCATGGCATGGCCGGCTGCGCGAAATGATCGACGCCATCGATGCCGGCTTCAACAGCGCCGAGCAAGACGGCCTGCCGCGCGTGGGCTTGTGCGTGAGCCTGCTGCGCACGCAATCGGCCGACGCCGCGGCCGAGTTGGTGGATGCGCTGGTGGCGCTGCGGCATCCGCGCGTGGTGGCGCTCTCGATCGACGGCAACGAGGCCGCCGCCGGCCGCACCGGCCCTCGTTTTGCGCAAGCGTTCCGGCGCGCAGGCGCGGCGGGGTTGCGCCGCACCGTGCATGCCGGCGAATCCAGCGGCCCCGAGGGCGTGCGCGATGCCATCGAACTGCTCGGTGCCGACCGCATCGATCACGGCGTGCGGGCGATCGAAGACCCCGAGGTGATGGCACTGCTGGTCGATCGACAAATCCCGCTGGGCATCTGCCCCACGTCCAACCTGAAGCTGGGCGTCTACGCTTCCATCGAAGACCACCCGATCGACCGGCTGCGCCGCGCCGGCGTGGCGGTGTCGATCAACACCGACGATCCGGCCTTGCTGGGGGCCAGCCTGGTGGGCGAGTACGCGTTGTGCGCTCGGGCGTTCGGTTGGTCCGATGACGACCTGCGCGGCCTCGCACGCACGTCGATCGACGCGAGCTTTGCCAGCCCAGGCGTCAAGGCCCGGTTGATCCAGGCGCTTTCGGGTTGGTGAGGCAAGCTGCCGGACTTCCGCCCGATCTTCGAGACCTACGCCGGCGACTTGAAGCGCGAGGCCGAGCGGATCGCGCAACCGCAAGTCAATATTCAACAACTTCGCAGCGGCGGGCGGACGTTCCTGTAGCGCACCCGGAGGCCGACACTGCCGATCACCCCCAACCCTCTGGAGTGAATCGATGAACGCCTCCCAACTCGCCCGCCTGACCGCACTGGCCACCGTCTTCGCCGCCGCCGCGGCCACGGTACCCGCCGCACTGGCTCAATCGGACAGCTCCACACTCTCGCGCGCCGACGTGGTGGAACAAACGCGCGTCGCCATCATGGCCGGTCAAATGCTGCCCGCCGGCGAACTGATCTCGGCCAACGCGCCCGTGGCATCAACCAGGACCCGCGAGCAGCGCAAGGCCGAGACGCTGGCGGCCAACCGCAACGGCGCTCTGGGTGACTACGGCCCGAATGCCTACAGGCCCTACAACGCCGCATTCCGCGAAGCGCTGGCCGCTTCGACCAAGACACGGGCCGACGGCAAGGCCGAGACCCGGCAAGCCATCAAGCAGAATCAAATGCTGCGGGCAGGCGAAGCCGTCTGAGCCAGCCAGGGGATGACGATACCCGATGGATCGCGCGCGCTTTCAATCGGGCAGACCGGCCTTGCGCAGGGCTTCGTGGTGGTGCGCCAGGTCGGTGTCGCTCCCATAGTGGAGCACCGGCAGGCAGTGCTCGCGGATCGTGAAGTCGGGAACGCGCCTGATCACCTCGGCCACGCGCGCGGCCGCATACAAGGTTTGGCCAAGCTGCGCGTGGCAGGCCGCAAACAGTGCGTGATGCAGCGTGTCGGGCGCGGTGATGTGCCGCAGGGAATCGATCGCCTCGGCGTAACGTCGCGCGACGAACTGCGCGCGCGCGAGGTGAAACCAGAAGCGCTCGGGGTGGAATGGATTCAGGCGCATCGCCTTGTGAATCCATTCGATGCCCTCTTGCGCTTGGCCGAGCCAGGTGAGCACCTCGCCCTGCTGCACCACGATCAGATCGTCGTTGGGGTTGAGGGCCAGCGCGCGCTGCTGGTGAAACACCGCCTTGCCGAGTTCGTTGCGCACCACGCCCAACGCGGCCAGGATGCGGTGCACGTCGCTGTCGTTCTGGTCCAGCCCGAGCGCGACCTCGAGTTCGCGCTCGATCACGACCTCGGTCGCTGAGCGGTCGTCGCACCAGCCGTAGACCCATTGCTGGCCGAGGATGCAGGCGTGCCAGGCGTGTGCGTGCCCGTAGCGGGGGTCGACCGCGATGGCACGCCGGATCAGTTCAAGTGCGCGGGCATTCTCGTCGCGGCTGGATCGGTGGTGCAGCACCTTGGCCTCCAGCACGCATTCGTAGGCGGCCATGCTCGCGGGCGGCTTGCGCTCGGCGCGGCTGCGCGCATCGGCCTCCAGGCGGCCGGGCAGCGTGGCGACGATGGCCGAAGTGACTTCGTCCTGGATCGCGAAGATGTCCTCCAGGTCGCGGTCGTAGCGCTCGGCCCAGACGTGATGGTCGGACTCGGCGTCGATCAACTGCACGGTGATGCGCACCCGGTTGCCGGCCTTGCGCACGCTGCCCTCGACGACGTAGCGCACGCCGAGATCGCGCGCGACCTTCTTGACGTCGACTGCCTGGCCTTTGTACTTGAACGAGGTGTTGCGCGAGATGACGAACAGTTCGCGAAAGCGCGACAGGTCGGTGAGGATGTCTTCGGTCAGACCGTCGGCGAAATAGTCCTGCTCCGCCACGCCGCTCATGTTGAGGAACGGCAGCACGATGATCGACGGCTTGTCGGAGAAACGATCGCCCGCCGTACCCGCTGCCGCCGGCTGCGCCTTGGCGGGCGCCACCGCCTGCACGCGAAACGCGCGCACCGGGTGCGCGATGTTCTTCACCGCCTGCTCGCCCTGGTCGACGAACCGTGCGGCGATCTTGTTGCGCACCGCGCACTCCACCGCGTCAGACACCGTGATGCCACCGGGCAGGGCCAAGCCTTCGAGGCGGGCCGCGATGTTGACGCCGTCACCGTAGATGGTGCCGTCGCCCTTCTCGATCACGTCACCCAGGTGCACGCCGACGCGAAAGCGCATGCGCCGGTCTTCGGGCACGTCGCCCAGCAAGGACTCGATCTCCTGCTGCACGTCGAGGGCGGCCAGCACCGCGCCGGCGGCGGTTTCGAACACGGCCAGCACCGAGTCGCCCGCCATGTCGATGACGCGGCCCTGGTTGGCCTGGATGCGGCTGCGAAACAGCGCCCGCGCCGCGTCGAGCGATTGCACGGTGGCAAGCTCATCGGCCGCCATCAGGCGCGAATAGCCCGCCACGTCGGCCGCCAGGATGGCCGCGAGCCGCTGCTTGAGTTCGGTGGTGCTCAGAGGAATCGCCCCTTCCCGTGGTCGATTCAGTGAGACTCATATTACAGGGGTCGAATGTTGCTGAAACCTCATCACCTCCCACCGAGTCATGGGGCAGTGGGGCTCGTGCACCAGCGCCGCGGGCAGGGCACGCCTGCGTTGTCGATCTCCAGATCGGCATCCTTGCAGTTCTTCTGAAAGTACCTGGACTCGGCGCAAGAGGTCATCTGCGCGCAGTGGGTGCGGTCATCGCACTTGAAGTTGCCGGCCACCGCCGCCCCCGCGACAGTGGGCTGTGCGGGCATGAGCGACGCAAAGGCACCGGCGCGGTACTGGCTATAGACCTGCCAGGCCACAAGTGCGACGAAGACGAAGATGGCCAGCCGTTTCATGCGCCGATGTTGTACACCCAGCGGCCTGGCCGCGGCGAGACT